>JALTDM010000023.1 GCA_027074135.1 Bacteroidales bacterium | reverse complement strand
AAAGAAGATATTCTTATTAAATCAACATTTTTAATTTTCAGATATTTTTCAATGATATCTAAATTTGTATTTTGATCATAACCAAGACATATTACATCTGGCATTTCATCTATTAATGGTTTTATATAATTGCTTTTATCTCCCACAATTACCTTATCAACATATTTATTAAGAACCATAATTCTTTTATTAACATTATTATGAGGCATATGTCCTTTTTCTTTCAGAATATTTTCATCAGGTGGTATTACAGCAATTAAATAATCCCCATGTTTTCTTGCCTCTTTTAAAAAATATTCATGCCCCTTATGAAAGATATCAAAGACTCCAAATACCATAACCTTCTTCATAAGAAAAAAGAATATTATAACATATAAATAATTTTTTATAAATAATTTTTACCTTTGCAAAAACTTGGTTATATGAAAACAAAAGAAGAGATCGTAAAAGATTGGTTACCTCGTTATACAGGAAGGGAACTCGAGGAATTTTCAGATTACATTTTACTTACAAATTTCACCAATTACCTTGAAATTTTTTCTGAAGAATTCGGTGGTGAAATTATCGGCAAAGGTAAGCCTATGCAAAGTGTAAAGCACGGTCGTATCACAATGATAAATTTCGGTATGGGTAGTGCAAATGCCGCTACCGTTATGGACTTACTGGGTGCCATAATGCCAAAAGCAGTGTTGTTTTTGGGCAAGTGCGGCGGCTTGAAAGCAAAGAACCAACTCGGAGACCTTATACTTCCCATTGCGGCAATAAGAGGAGAAGGTACTTCAAACGACTATTTTCCGCCTGAAGTACCTGCATTACCTGCATTTAGCTTGCAAAGAGCCGTTTCTTCAAATATTCGCGACTACGGCAGGGATTATTGGACAGGTACGGTTTACACAACCAACAGACGCGTGTGGGAATACGACGAAAACTTTAAAGAATATCTGCGTAAGATTCGTGCAATGGCAATAGATATGGAAACCGCCACACTTTTTATGGTGGGATTTGCCAATAAGATACCTACCGGAGCTTTGTTGCTTGTAAGTGACCAACCGATGATAAGCACAGGCATAAAAACCCGCAAGAGCGATAAATTGGTTACACAAAATTTTGTTCACGACCACATTAGAATCGGAGTTAAAGCACTTGAAGAAATTGCCGATGAAGGTCGTTCGGTTAAGCATCTTAGATTTGATTAAACACAAAAACAAACGAGTATGGAAACATTTGATAGAAACCTGATTAGAAATTATATAGAAAAAAATAAAGACAGATTTGGGAATGAACTTTTCGGATTGATTCGGATTCCTTCTATAAGTCCGTTGCCAGAATATAAGCAAGATATGTACAAGGCTGCGGAATATTGGAAAAACATTCTTTTGGAAGCAGGTGCCGACAGGGCTGAAGTTTACGAAACAGACGGGAATCCTGTAACTTATGGCGAAAAAATTATAGATCCATCGTTGCCAACAGTTCTTGTTTACGGACATATGGATGTGATGCCTGTTGACCCTATTGATTTGTGGGAAACCGACCCGTTTGAACCTGTTATAAAAGACGGTAAGATATATGCACGCGGAGCAGATGACGACAAGGGTCAATCATTTATGCACGCCAAGGCTTTTGAGCTTATGAACAAAACCGGCACGCTGCCTTGCAATGTGAAATTCATGATAGAAGGCGAAGAAGAAATCGGTTCTCCGAACCTTGGCAAGTGGTGTGAGGTACATAAAGATATGCTCAAAGCCGACATTATTCTCGTATCAGATACAAGTTTGATTGCTTCCGACCAACCTTCCATTACTACAGGTTTGAGAGGTTTGTCTTACATTGAAGTGGAAGTAACAGGACCGAACAGGGATTTGCATTCCGGACTTTATGGCGGTGCAGTGGATAATCCCGCAAATGTTCTTGCCACAATTATTTCCAAGCTGAAAGATGAAAACGGAAAAATTCTTATTCCCGGATTTTATGATGATGTATTGGAGGTTTCAGAAGAAGAAAGAAAAGAACTGAACAAAGCACCATTTGACATTGAAAAATTCAAGTCAGACATTGGCATAAAAGAAGTAGGAGGCGAAAAAGAATTTACCGTGATAGAAAGACTTGGCATAAGACCTACTCTCGATGTAAACGGCATTTGGGGCGGGTACACAGGTGAAGGAGCCAAGACCATTATCCCTTCAAAAGCAAGTGCCAAGATTTCAATGAGACTGGTACCCGACCAAGACCACCACAAGATAAGCAAACTTGTAGCAGATTATATCAAGCAAATAGCACCCGATACCGTTTCGGTTGATGTTAAAATATTGCATGGCGGATATGCTTATGTTTGTCCTATTACACTGCCGGCTTACCAAGCTGCCAAAAAAGCTATGACAGACACATTTGGTAAAGAACCCGTACCATATAGAAGTGGTGGTAGTATTCCTATTATTTCCACCTTTGAGAAAATTTTGGGAATAAAATCAATTTTGATGGGATTCGGTCTCGATACCGATGCTATCCATTCGCCGAACGAAAACTACCCGCTCGAAAACTTTTACAAAGGAATTGAAACCATACCTTTGTTTTACAAGTATTTTGCGAAATTGAATAAGTAGAATTGCGTGAATTCCTATTATCAACGGTGCGGCAATTAATTTCTGCCGTGCCGTTTTTATTTTAGGGAGGTAAATATTTTTTACTACTTTTGCTCTCTTCCATGCTAAACGAAAAACTATATACAGAATTTGTTAAGAGCACAAGCCTCAACCTAACAGGAAGACAAGATGAGGCGTTGAAAAAAATTGCGAAATTTATTACAAGTACGGAAGACGGAATTTTTGTGCTGAAAGGTTATGCAGGTACAGGTAAGACTACCATTATCAGCATTTTGACCAATGTTTTGAGCAGGTACGGTATGCCAGTAGTTTTACTGGCACCTACAGGCAGAGCGGCAAAGGTTATATCGGACATATCCGACAAGCCCGCCTTTACCATTCACAAATACATTTACCGCAAAAATACTTCCAAGGGATACGAAGGCAAGTTCGGATTAAATTTCAACAGGTTTAAAAATGCTCTGTTCATCGTGGACGAAGCTTCTATGATTAACATAAAAAACAGCGGAGAGAAAAACATTTTCGGGTCCGGATCATTGCTTTCAGACTTGATTGAATTTGTGTTTAATGACAACGGAAACAAACTTTTGCTTGTAGGAGACAACGCCCAATTGCCACCTGTTGGCGATGAATATGCTTATGCCTTGTCTGAAGATTACCTTAAAGGTTTCGGTTACGGTACAAACAGTTTTGAACTTACAGAAATAACACGGCAGGCACTTGACTCCGGAATAATAACCAATGCCACAAATGTACGCAATGTGATAACCGGTATCACTGATAATATAAAACTACAAACTGCAACAGATGTAATAGTGCCGGACAGAAGCGAAATATGGGAACTCATAGAAAACGCGTACGACAAATACGGGAAAGAAGAAACAGTAATAATAACCGTATCGAATAAAGCTGCCAATCAATATAATGCCACAATACGCCGCAGAATTTTTGACTATGACGAGGAAATAACAGAAGGTGATATTCTTATGGTGGTGAAAAATAATTACTTGTGGACCGAAGGCATAAACGATATACCATTTATTGCCAATGGAGATTTTATCAGGCTGAACAGGATATATGATTTTGAAGAAAAATACGGTTTTAGATTTGCAGATGTTTCTGTATCATTGTTATATTATCCTGATATTGAATTGGATGTTAAATTAATTTTGGACACATTGTATGCACCGTCACCATCATTGGGATATGAAGACAAAATGGAGTTTTACAATTTACTCACGGAAGAAATTAAAGAGAAAAAAGGCCGTAGAATAAGCAAACGGAAAATTTATGATTATGTAATGGAGAATCCTTATTTCAATGCTTTGGAAGTAAAATTTGCTTATGCCGTAACATGCCACAAAGCTCAAGGCGGACAGTGGAACACGGTTTTTGTGGACAGGGGGCATTTCAATTTTGTACCGCACGACAAGGCATATTACCGTTGGCTTTACACAGCACTTACCCGTGCCAAAGAGCTGGTTTATTTGATTAACTTTGACAAAGATATTAGCAGAAATGAGGGATTTTAAGCTCGAACTTGCAAACAAATTAGTCTACATAGATAACTGTTGGAGGGAAATACTAACATGCAGCCTTGCAAGTCTTGACTATTCGTACTTAAAATTTTTGAATGAAACAGATGATTATTCCCCCGACAGAAATACTTTTTTGAATGCTTTTAAGCATTTGAAACCCTGTGAGGTTAAATACATACTTTTCGGACAAGACCCTTATCCGAGAAAGGAAAGTGCCATTGGCGAAGCATTTATTGACGGAGCAGTGGAGTCGCTATGGAGTGCTGACGGCGGATTATCCAAGCAAGTAAACAGAGCTACGAGTTTGCGAAACATTATGAAAATGCTGCTGTTTGCTCATGGTTATCTTACTGATGACTTTTCTCCTGCCGCTATAAAAAAAGTAAACAAAGAGGGATTTATCAAGAGTATTTTTGACTTGCGGGACAATTTTGTTTCTAATGGAGTATTACTATTAAATGCCGCATTAATTTTTACATCGCCGAAAGAAAGTGCTTTCCACATTAAAAAATGGAAACAGTTTATCAGGTCGTTGCTAAAACAATTGGAAGGTAAACCGACTTTGATTTTACTTGGAAATTTTGCCCAAAAACATATTGGCAACTTACCCGAAGCCAAGAATTACACAAAAGTGGAGTTTGAGCATCCGTTTAATTACTCTTTTATTACTTCGGAAAAAGTGGTGGAATTTTTTAAACCGATGTGGTTACTATTTAAACGGAATAAAGAAAATGATATAATTAAGCATTTTCTTTGCACAATTCGTTGAGTATCTCCACAGGATGTTTTGCATTTCGTTGCGTACCGTGTTTGATTTGCTCGCGGCAACTTGTTCCCGGTGCTGCAATAATTGTTGTTTCACCTGCTTTTTTTATTTCTGGAACTACAGACAGATTCCCAATTTTTATGGAAAGGTCATAATGTTCTTTTTCGTACCCAAAAGAACCTGCCATTCCGCAACAACCTGATTTTATGGTTTTCACTTTAGTTCCAATTGGGAGATTTAAAATAGCTTCAGTGTATTTAGGGTCTGACAATACCTTTTGGTAGCAGTGTGTATGCAAAATTATATTCAACTCTTTCTCGTCAAATTGACCGGACGTAATAGTACCGTTTTTTATTTCATTAAATAAGAACTCATCTATTGTTAAAGTTTTTTCCGACAGCTTTTGCGCTTTAGAATGCATTTCCCCATCAGTCAAGTCCAAATATTCGTCTCTCAAAGTCAATATTGCAGAAGGTTCTATTCCTACTATAAAAGAACCATCAGAAACAAATTTATCCAAATACTTTATATTGTTGATTGCTATTGCTTTGGCTTTCTTGACAAAACCTTTAGACAAATATGTTCTTCCGCTTGTAAGTGGCTTGGAGAGAGAAACATTGTAGTCCAACTTTATCAGCAATTCGGTTGCCGCTATTCCGATTTTTGCGTCTAAATAATTTGTAAACTCATCTGCAAATAGCAGTACCTTTTTGCCGTTGGTATTGTTGTTTAATTTGTTTTTGTTAGTATTATACCATTTGTGCCAAGTGGGTGAACTTATTTTCGGTAATTCCCTTTTGGGTGAGAATTTAAGCACTGATTTAAGAAGCGATGAAAAAGGCTTGTGCGATATCACAAAGTTGTATAATCCTGGTATTTTACTGCCCAACGCTTGAAATTTGGCAATGTTTGCAATGAGTATATTTCGCAGCGGTGCGTGAAACCTGTCGTAATAAATTTGATACAAATCGGCTTTCATCTTGGTAATGTCAACACCCGACGGGCATTCCGATTTGCAAGATTTACACGATACACAAAATGAAAGGATGGCAATTATTTTTTTTAATTTTTCGTTGGTCAGAGGTCCCGAAATAAGATACTCACGAATGGTATTTGCTCGAGCACGTGTGGTAAAATTTTCATCTCCTGTTGCCATATATGTGGGACACATCACGCCTCCAGACACAATATTTTTTCTACAGTCGGCACTTCCGTTGCATTTTTCCGCCGTTTGCAACAAAGACCCTGTAGCTGTGTATTTAAAAACAGTTTGAATTTTTGAGGGATTATATTCCGAATAACGCAAGTTGCTAGTCATCTTAACGGGTTCGGTAATTTTCCCCGGATTCATTATGTTTTTCGGATCCCAAGTTTGCTTTATCTTTCTGAAAGCATTAAAAACCTCTTCACCGTAAATTATGGGAATAAATTCCGACCTCAAAAGTCCATCTCCGTGTTCTCCGCTCAAAGATCCTTTGTGTTTCTTTACGATTTTAGCAGTCTCCAGGGCTACTTCATGCATCAACTCAACATCATTTTTGTTTTTTATGTTCAACACTGGACGCAAATGCAATTCACCCGAACCTATATGTGCATAATAAATACACTCTAAATTCTTACTTTTCAGTATCTTGTCTATGTCGGTAATGTATTTTTTTAGCCTATAAGGACTTACTGCTGTATCTTCAATAAACCCCACAGGTTTTGCATCTCCCCGCATATTGGACAATACACCCAAACCTGCTTTACGAAGTTCCCAAACTTTGTTGATATCCTCTTTTTCAATTATCGTGTGGTAATAACCAAGTTTTTTTTCGGTAAGATAATTTATAATTTTTGTTGCTTCTTTTAATGCTTTTTCTTTAGTTTCGGCTGCAATTTCGGTAATGAGCACAGCCTTAGGACTGCCTTTGATAAAAAAGCGGTTTTTGTTTTGGTTGATATTGGCTTCGGTAAGTTTCAGTATTTTATCGTCAATTAGTTCTATTGCATAAGGGTTGAATTTCAGTATTTCAATATTTGCGTCAAACACATCGTAAAACTTATCAAATTGGCTGGTAATTAGTAATTTGTGATTGGGAGGCAAATCAAAAAGTTTTACCTTTATTTCGTAAGCAAAAGCAAGTGTTCCTTCTGTGCCTGACAAGAATTTGGCTATGTTAAATTCCTTGTTGCCGGTTTTATCGTAAATTTTGCTTTCTGCAAGTTCGTCAAGCGGGTAGCCTGTGTTTCTCCTGTGAATAGTTTTATCGGGAAATTCCTTCTCAATTTGTCCTTTAAAAGATTCGTTGGATAACAATTCATGAAATGTCCTGTAAATCTTACCTTCAAGTGTGTTTAGTTTTAATTTGTAGTTAAATTCTCCCTCATCTATCGGACCAAATTCCGCTTCATCTCCATTTGATAATATAACTTTTGCTAAAATAATACTTTGGCGTGTTGTTCCGAATCGCAGCGAACGAGAACCTGAAGAATTATTACCGAACATTCCGCCAATAGTGGCACGGTTCGATGTCGAGGTCTCCGGACCGAAAATCAAACCGTATTTTTTCAGTTCCAAATTCAATTCGTCACGTATCACTCCGGGCTGTACAACAGCATATTTTTCTTCTTTGTTTATCTCGATTATTTTCTTGAAATTCTTTGAGATGTCTGCAATAATGGCTTTCCCGACTACTTGCCCCGCAAGTGAAGTCCCTGTACCTCTTGGTATAACAGGAATAGAATTGCGATAAGCAAAAAACATCAAAGTTTTCAAATCATCTTTGTTGATGGGAAAAACAACCAAAAGAGGCTTTATTCTGTAAATTGAAGCATCGGTTGAATAAAGCACTAATTTTTCTTCGCTGCTCCATATCTCGCCTTTGAACCTTGCTTCTTTAAGTTGTGCGGCTAAATTGCTTGACATAAAATCTTTGTTATTATTTCGCAAAGATAAGTGAATAAATGTTTGCTATAAATGTTAGTAATTGTATAAAACAAAAAAGGCAACCCGCAACCGGATTGCCTTAAAACATAAACCCCCGCGTATTATCTCTTAATAAGCTTTGGCAAAAATCACTTTGTATTTGGCATCTTTGCCGCTATAAACATCTTTTTTTCCTTTTGTTTTATTTTGGTCAATATCAAACGGTATCACTCTGATGGTTGCTTTTGTTTCTTCTTTTATTTTCAATTCGGTTTCAGTTGTTCCGTCCCAGTATGCCAAAGCAAATCCTCCGTTGTTTACCACTTCTTTAAACTCATCGAAATTGCTTACTTTATGAGTATGTGAATCCCTGAAATCTTTTGCCTTTTTGAAAATACCGTTTTGTATGTCATTTAGCAATTTTTCAACGGTATCGGCAATATTATCCAGCGGATAAAAGTTTTTTTCCAATGTATCGCGTCTTACTACTTCCACTCGTCCGTTTTCAATATCACGTATACCGATTGTTAGCCTTACAGGTACACCTTTTACTTCGTATTCGTTGAATTTATAACCCGGCTTATACTTGTCGTCATCATCATATTTAACCGTAATGCCTTTTTCACGCAATCCGGGCAATATTTTTTCGTTTACAGTTTTTGTAATTTCTTCCAATTGTTCGGGCTTTCTGTAAACCGGCACGATAACAACATGCAACGGTGCAAGTTTCGGTGGCAACACAAGACCGTTATCGTCTGAATGTGCCATTATCAAAGCACCTATAAGTCTGGTTGATACGCCCCACGATGTAGCCCAAACATATTCAAGT
The DNA here is from genome assembly GCA_027074135.1 of Bacteroidales bacterium. Lineage (GTDB taxonomy): Bacteria > Bacteroidota > Bacteroidia > Bacteroidales > JALTDM01 > JALTDM01. Next base: position 27,568 of record JALTDM010000023.1, on the reverse strand, counting down.
TTACCTTCTTTGTTCAAGAATTTCACATCAAAAGCCTTGGAGAAATTTTGACCCAAAAAGTGGGATGTTCCTGCTTGAAGTGCCTTACCGTCTTGCATCATTGCTTCAATGGAATAGGTATTTATAGCACCTGCAAATCTTTCGTTTTCGGTTTTGTGACCGGAATACACCGGCAACGCCATCCATTCTTCGGCAAATGTTCTATACACATTTATCATTTTCATAGCCTCTTCCATAGCTTCTTCTTTGGTTGCGTGTGCCGTATGCCCTTCTTGCCACAAAAATTCCGCGGTTCTCAAAAACAACCTTGTTCTCATTTCCCATCTAACCACATTTGCCCATTGATTTACAAGTATAGGCAAATCACGATAAGATTGTATCCAATTTTTATACGAATCCCAAATAATTGTTTCTGATGTAGGTCTTACAATTAATTCTTCCTCGAGTTTTGCATCATCGTCCACCACTATTTTTTTGCTTTCGTCATCTACTTTGAGACGGTAATGTGTTACTACAGCACATTCTTTTGCAAAACCTTCTACATGTTGTGCCTCCCTATTAAAAAACGATTTAGGAATAAAAAGCGGAAAGTAAGCATTAACATGCTCGGTTTCTTTAAACATTTTATCCAGTTGGTCTTTTATTTTTTCCCAAATTGCATATCCGTATGGTTTAATTACCATGCAACCTCTAACTTGAGAGTATTCTGCCAGATCCGCAACTTTTACAATATCATTATACCATTGCGAATAATTTTCACTTCTTTTTGTTATTGCTTTAGCCATTTTGGTATGGTATTTGCTTGTTAATAATTAGAAATAATAAGTTGCAAAATAAATAAAAAAACTAAAACGGGAGGACAAAGTTATGAAAACACAAAAGAAATATAAACCGTATCTGTTAACATTGTTGGCAGCATTGGTGTTATCATCGTGCTCCATACAAACCAGAGTTTACCACGATGATGTTTATTATGATCCGTCATCACAACCTGATCAAATTTCCGTTAAATCTTCTTTGCAATCAAAGGATAATTCTACTCAATCTCAACAAAGTAACACTCAAACTTATGCCCAACAACAAAATAGTGCATATTATGGTGAGCAGGATTCTACACAATATTATGATGAATCGGATAGTATTCAACCAGAATATTCAACATCTGATTCTTATCAAGATAAAGATGGAAATACATATATAACAAACAATTATTATGATGATTATTATGATTATTCATATTCTTCGCGAATCAGAAGATTTGATGATGACTGGGATTTCCCATATTATTCCTCATATTATACAAATAGTTACTGGTATTCTTACGATCCTTGGGATTGGGGGGTAAGTATTTATCTTGGATATCCTTGGTGGGGGGGGGCATATGGTTACAGACCATATTACGGTTATGGATGGCATTATAGTCCGTACTATTGGGGTTCATATTGGTCTGGCTATGATTGGGGATATTGGGATGGATATAATAATGGGTATTGGGATGGATATTACGATGGTTCATATTACAATTATTATACACCTTACTATTATAATAGCTATGATCAAACCTTAAGTCATACTCATAGAAGAGGTGGTGTCGGAAGTCAATCACCTTCTACTCCTCAACATGGAACATATCAATCGTTTGTTAATACTTATGAAAGGTTATCTGCCTCAAAACCCATGGATAGCAAAGCACCAAGTGTTTCTAAACCTATTAATTCAAAGCCTACTTTGACAGATAATCCTGCTACGGGAGGAACACAAAATTTACAAAAGCCTACGAGGCTTGAAAAACCAGAAAGTTCTACTACTTTGCAACAAAAGCCGCAAAGGTTAAGTGCTGGCAAGCCATCGTCACAAAGTTTGAGTACCCCGGTTAGAGGTGGAATTCAACAAAAACCCACAAGACTTGAAAAACCTCAAAGCAACTCTGTTTTGCAACAAAAACCGCAAAAAATAAACTCGAGTAAACCTGTTACTCAAACCATAAGCAGCCCGAGGATACAAAATGTTGCTAAACCACAACAAATTAATGTGGTAAATTTGCAAAGTCCGCAATCAAGAAGGCAAGTTAAAAGTCAACCAAAAATACAAACTGAACGAAGACCTGTTAGCTCTGGCAGAATAAGACAACAAAAGCCTGTTTCACAAAAAGATATAAGACTGAATTTACAACGACAAAATATAAAATCAAATACCCATACAAGAAGAGTTAGACCAACTAATATACGTCCTCATAGAAGGCAAATATCTAGACCTAATGGAACCAATACTTATTACAGACCTCAAAAAATACGAAGGAATACTTATGCAAGACCTAGTAGAAGGTCAACAATAAAATATCAACGTCCTCAAAGAAATTCCAATTATAAACAATATTCAAGACCTTCTTTTAGAAGTAGGAGTACTAGTTCTTATTCAAGACCTTCGAGAACTAGAAGTAGTAGTTCTTTTTCCTCCTATAGTAGAAGCAGTTTCAGCGGAAGCTCAGGAAGCAGTTCAAGTCATAGTAGCGGAAGAAGTAGTGGAGGTTTTGGTGGTGGTCACAGAAGATAATTCAGTTGTTTAACAATAAAAAATTATAATCATGAAAAAAATCATTGCAATATTGGTTTTACTAACAACAGGATTAGGGCTGTTTGCTCAAAACGAAGATGATGCGTTGAGATATTCATTCCTCACACCTATGGGAACAGCTCGTTTTTCGGCAATGGGTGGTGGATTTGGAGCATTGGGAGCAGATCTTAGTTTGACAGCACAAAATCCTGCGGGATTGGGAGTTTACAGACATAATTCAGTAGTAACCATAACTCCATCGTTTGTTTTCAACAGTACAAATTCAAATTATTTGGATAATAAACTTAATGACTTTTCCTATGGAGTACAGTTTAATAATTTAGGTATGGTTCTTACATTTAGTTCTAATGATAAAAAAGAAGGGTGGATAAATACAAATTTTGCAGAAACATATAACAGATTGGCGGATTTTAGAAACGATATTAATGCACAAGGGATAAATAATACAAGTTCTTTGGCTGATTATTTTGTTCAAATGGCAAATGGTAATCCGCCTAATGCTTTATATGAATTTGAAGAAGGACTTGCATTCAACACATATTTGATTGATACAGTTCCCGGCACCACTTCTACATATCACAATGTTTATGACGGTAAATACGGAGAACTGCAATCTTATGAACAATCGTCAAAAGGCGGACTTGGAGAATTCAATTTTGCTTTTGCAGGAAACTATGAAAATAAATTGTACCTGGGTGCTTCGTTTAATATCCAAACAATAAACTATTCTCACAAAAAAATTATTACAGAAGCCGACCAATATGATTCCATACCTGATTTTTATTATTTTACTTTTACCGATAACTTGAATACGGATGGTACCGGTGCAAATCTCAAATTCGGATTATTATACAAAATAAACCGTATGTTTCGTATAGGATTGGCAGTTCATACACCTACATTTTTCAGTATGGAAGATGATTATTGGACTAAAATGGATACACATTTTGATACAAGTGCTTTTACAATTTCTTCTACAAAAAACAAATACGAATATAGTTTGATAACTCCGGCAAGATTTATTGGCTCTCTCGGAATAGTTTTTTCACAAAACGGCATATTATCTCTGGATATTGAAGGCGTGAATTACGGCAGTGCCAGATTAAAAAGTGATGATTATAACTTTACAACAGAAAATAACAATATTTCAAACCTATATACCTGGGGACTTAACATAAGAGGTGGTATAGAATATAATATTGGTATAATTGCCTTGAGAGGCGGTGTAGGTTACTATTCCAGCCCTTACAAAACAGATAAAAGCCTATATGCCATAAATTATAACGGAGGAGTAAGAATAAGAGGCGAAAGTTTATACCTTGACCTTACATATTCATTATTGCAAAAGAAAACTGTAATTTATCCATATAAATTGGAAGATAAACCGGTAAGTGCCATTAATGCTAATCAATCTCTTAATTACTTTACAGCAACTGTAGGGGTAAGATTTTAATTAAGAAATAGCTTACCGGAAAAGAGGCTGTCTTTTACAAAGGCAGCCTTTTTTGTTAAAAAAATTAAAAATAAAAACTAATAATCTCCACTATCATTACCTCTTTTTAATTTTAATATTTACATTTGCAAAGGATAACAAAAAAACATAAAAAAATGGCAACAACAATAAGAGAATTGGAACCTAAACTCGTTTGGCAAATTTTTGATGAAATAACCAAAATACCGAGATGCTCTAAAAAAGAAGAAAAAATAAGGAACTTCCTTATAGAATGGGCAAAAAAACACAACATAGAAGTAAAAACCGATAAAGCGGGTAACGTTCTTATGAAAAAGCCTGCCACTCCAGGATATGAAAACCGTGTACCTGTAGTATTGCAAAGCCACATGGATATGGTTTGCGAAAAAAACAGCGATGTACCTCATAATTTTGACACTGACCCCATTAAAGTAAAAATAGAAGACGGTTGGGTAACTGCAGAAGGAACAACACTGGGAGCTGACGATGGTATCGGAATGGCAGCTCAAATGGCAATACTAATTGACGACAGCGTAAAGCACGGACCTATAGAAGCACTGTTTACGGTAGATGAAGAAACAGGTTTGACAGGAGCATTTAATTTGGAAGAAGGATTTTTTGAAGGTAAAATTTTGCTGAACTTGGATTCAGAAGACGAAGGAGAAATTTTTATCGGTTGTGCAGGAGGTCTTGATACAGTAGCACAATTTAACTTCCATACCAAACCTGCTCTTCAGAGCCACCAAGCCCTCGAAATTAAAATATCAGGCTTGAAAGGCGGTCACTCTGGAGACGACATCAACAAAAACCGCGGGAATGCTATCAAAATCCTTAACCGCTACTTATGGACAATGAACAAAAAATACGGTATTGAACTTTATAAATTTGAAGGTGGTAACTTAAGGAATGCCATACCGAGAGAAGCTTATGCGGTATTCACTGTTCCGCACAAACACAAAGAAGAAGCAAGAGCTGATTTCAACAAATTTATAGCTGACATAGAAAACGAAATAAAAATTGTGGAACCGGACATTAAACTTGAACTCGGTTCACATGAATTACCTGAATATGTAATAGACGAAAACACAAAAGACCGCTTACTGAATGCCATTTACGGCTTGCCAAACGGTGTAATTGCAATGAGCAAGAGAATGCCCGGACTGGTAGAAACTTCTACAAACTTAGCTTCTATCAAATATATTGACGAAAACACCATTGAAGTTACCACCAGCCAACGCAGCGAAATAAATTCAGCAAAATACGATATTGCCAATGCCATAGAAGCAGTATTTACGCTTGCTGGAGCCAAAGTGGAACACGGTGGTGAATATCCGGGCTGGACACCAAATCCTGATTCTACAGTATTAAAAATTGCCGAAAACTCATACAAAAAGCTTTTCGGCAAAATGCCTGTTGTAAGGTCTATTCACGCAGGGCTTGAATGCGGATTGTTCCTTGAAAAATATCCTTATCTGGATATGATTTCATTCGGTCCGACATTGAAAGACGTGCATTCACCTGACGAAAGAATTGAAATTGAAACTGTTAAGAAATTTTATGATTTGTTGAAAGATGTAATAGAAAACATACCTGAAGCATAATGAACAAACAAGTTTTGGTGACAGGTGCCAAAGGGCAACTCGGAAACGAATTAAAGGAACTGTCTGCGGCAGTTCCTTTTTTGGACTTTGTATTTGTTGATATTGATGAATTGGACTTAACAGACGACAGATCGGTTTTTTGTTTTTTTGCAAAAAATCCGATTGATTATGTGGTAAATTGTGCGGCATATACAGCCGTGGACAAAGCAGAATCTGAGCCCGGGCAGGCAAAAATGGTAAATACCAATGCTCCAGAAATTTTACTGAAAGCCGCCATGGAGTACAACCCGGAAGTAAAAATGATTCACATATCTACCGATTATGTATTTGACGGGGAAAAAAACACTCCTTACACGGAAGAAGACGAAGTAAACCCTACGGGAGTTTACGGTAAAACCAAACTGGAAGGAGAAAAGCGGATACAAGACAACGACAATGTATTGATTATCAGAACATCGTGGCTATATTCATCCTTTGGACACAACTTTGTAAAAACGATTTTGAGGCTTGCCGACGAAAAAGATGAACTTCGTATAGTAAGTGACCAAGTAGGAACACCTACTTATGCTGCTGATTTGGCAAAGGTCATTTTGCACATTTTGGAAAAAGATATTAAAAACAATTTCTTTCAACCGGGTATTTATCATTTTTCTAATGAAGGAGTTGCAAGTTGGTACGACTTTGCTGTTAATATTTTGGAACTTGCAGGCATAGATAAAAAAGTAATACCTATAAAAACCGAAGAATTTCCAACACCGGCAAAGAGACCACATTTTTCGGTGCTTGACAAAACAAAGATTAAAACAATTTACGGTGTGGAAATACCATATTGGCGAAACGCATTGAAACGTTGTCTGAAGAAATTAGGGTATAAAAGCAATAAGTAATTACCCCCTTAATTCTCCCTCAAGGGAGAAAATTTAAGCTCTCCTCATATTGAGGGGATATACACAGAGGTGAAAAAAATGTTAAATAAAAATTTATTCTATGGAACTGAATATTAAAGAAATAAAGAAAAAAGCTCAAGTTTGGCTTGGCAATGAGTTTGACGAAGAAACTCGCAAGCAAGTGAAATATATACTGGAAAACGATGAAAAAGAATTGATAGACGCTTTTTATAAAGACTTGGAGTTTGGTACCGGCGGTTTGCGTGGTATAATGGGCGTAGGAACTAATAGAATGAATATTTATACTGTCGGAATGGTCACACAAGGTCTTGCAAATTACCTGAACAAGTCATTTGAAGGCAAAGAAATTAAAGTGGTAATAGCCTATGACAGCCGCAACAACAGTAAATTGTTTACAACCACTGCTGCAGAAATTTTGAGTGCAAACGGCATAAAAGTTTACATATTTGACGATATCCGCCCTACTCCCGAACTTTCTTTTGCCGTCAGGTACTTGAATTGCCAAAGCGGAATAGTCATTACCGCATCACACAATCCAAAAGAATATAATGGATACAAAGTTTATTGGGAAGACGGAGGACAAATAGTACCACCACACGATAGAAACATTATAGCGGAAGTAAAAAACATAAATTCCGTATCTCAAATAAACTTCAACAAAAACGAATCACTTATTTCCGTAATCGGCGAAGAAATTGACAAAGCGTACATAAGCGAAATAACAAAACTTTCCGTAAATCCAAATCTGAAAAAAGATTTGAAAATAGTTTACACACCAATTCACGGCACAGGAATAAAAATGATGCCGAGGATATTGGAAGCATACGGGTTTGAAAATATAACTACAGAGCCACAACAAGCTGTTCCCGACGGCAATTTCCCAACCGTAAAATCACCCAACCCCGAAAATGCAGAAGCATTGTCTCTGGCAATAAAACTTGCCAAACAAGAAGGTGCAGACCTTGTGCTGGCTACCGACCCCGATGCAGATAGAGTTGCTGCAGGAGTAAAGCATCAAGGCAACATAGAACTGATTAACGGCAATCAAATTGCTTCACTGCTAACCTATTACATTCTTAAACACAAAAAAGACTTAAAATCTACCGATTTCATTGTAAAAACAATTGTAACCACTGATTTGCTTTGCGATATTGCAGAATCTTTTTGTGTGAGGTGTATAGAAGTACTTACCGGTTTTAAATACATTGCAGAACAAATCAAGCTGAACGAAGGTAAACAAAGGTTCATTTGCGGCGGAGAAGAAAGTTATGGATTTTTGACGGGAGATTACACAAGGGACAAAGATGCAATTTCCACCGGCGTATTGTTGGCGGAAGCAGCAGCATGGGCAAAATCACAAGGCAAAACACTTATTGACATACTGGATGATATTTATGCTGAATACAGTTTGTACGCCGAACATTTGATAAATGTTGTGAAAAAAGGAGCACAAGGTGCTGCACAAATTGCTGAAATTATGGAAAAGTTACGAAGGAATCCGCTTGAGCTGCAGGGAATGAAGATAGAAAGAACTTTTGATTATAAGTTGCAAAAGATTTTTGATAATGAAGGTGAAAAGCCTCTGCTGGGATTTCCAGTTTCTAATGTATTGCAATTTGTGTATGATGACGGAACAAAATTATCTGTAAGGCCATCCGGCACAGAGCCTAAAATTAAATTTTACATAAGCGTAAAATCTAAGTTTGAAAGCAACAAGTCAAAAATGGCATTGCACAAAAAAATTGAAAACATCACTGCCGAAATAGAAAAGTTTGTGGAATAAGCAACTTTTTATTTGTTTTGCAGTATAAGATAAGCAGCAGGTCGTTCCGTCGCTTCTGCCATGTTGTAGGAGAGGAAAGTCCGGACAGCGAAGGGCTTCGCACTTCCGAAACGGGAGTTGTCCGTGAGGGCAAGTACCGGTAACAGAAAACAACCGCCTAAGCAGATCTACGGGTATGCCGGCAAGGGTGAAAAGGTAGGGTAAGAGCCTACCGGTACCGTTGGTAACAGCGGTAGCCGTACCGGCTGCGGGCTGCAAGGCCAAGTAAACCTGCGTTTGAGGGTGGTCCCGCCCGAGTAGGAGGGTAGGCCGCATCAGATAAATGACGGAAAACTGTTTCCTTGCGGAACAGTTACAGAATCCGGCTTACAGACCTGCTGCTTTTTTATTACATAAAATATCTTCCTTTTTTAAATACCTAAAAAAGGTTATTTCCAACTGGTTGGCTTAATGTAATTTTACAAATTCAATCCATTGTTTGTATTTATATGAAACTGGTAGAACTGAAAAATAAAGAAAGAGGTGTAATTGTAAAAGTCAAAGGACACCGTGAATTTAAGAAAAGGATGGCAGAGCTTGGCTTTGTGGAAGGACGGATTATTGAGGTTGTTAGGCAAGCACCTTTACAAGACCCAGTTGACTACAAAATAATGAATTTTGAAGTGAGTCTTAGACGTAGTGAAGCGGAGTTGATTGAAGTGAGTAAAGATTTTGATGATTTTAAAATAAGTGCGGAAGAGATTTCTCAGACATATAATTTAAAAAATAATTCCAATTTCAGCTCTAAGACACATAAGCAAAAGGTTATAAATGTTGCACTTGTAGGTAATCCTAATTGTGGTAAAACCACGTTGTTTAATTATTTTACCGGTTCAGTTGAACATGTGGGGAATTACAGCGGTGTTACAGTTGATGCAAAAAAAGGTAGTACGACTTTTAAAGGATATAGAATCAATTTTATCGACTTACCTGGTACTTATTCGCTAACTGCATATTCTCCTGAAGAAAAATTTGTATTGAACCATTTGATAACCGACATACCTGATGTTGTTTTAAATGTGGCAGATGCAGGAAATATTGAACGGAACTTGTATTTGACAACGCAGCTTTTGGAAACAAACCTCAAGTTGGTGGTTGCACTTAATATGTATGATGAGTTGCAAAAGACAGGTTCACATCTAGATTATAAGTTACTTGGGGGAATGTTGGGAGTTAAACTTGTTCCAACAATAGGTAGTAAAAAAATTGGTATCGGTGAAGTATTACAGTCAATAATAGATACTTACGAAAACGATAATCAAAGAAATGTCATTATAAGGTATCAAAAACCTATAGAACGTTTTGTTTCTGAATTAGCAGAAGAGTTAACTGCTGAAAAAACGGGAAGTTCGTTATCTAATGCTGTATCACCACGCTTTTTGGCAATAAAATTATTGGAGCAAGACCCGTTGATTATGCAAAAATCAAAGTCCTTTAATAATTATAAACAAATAAGGAAAAAAACATATAATTACCGCCAAAAGACTAAAGAGCATTTAGGTAGTGAAAAAGAAGTGGACGACTTGATTGTAAATTCGCGTTATGCTTTTGTAAGAGGAGCGCTTAAAGAAACTTATTTAGAAGGGAATAAAAATTCTCACATAGGTACTAATAAACTTGATAATATACTTACACATAAATTTTTAGGGTTCCCTATATTTTTATTTTTTCTTTTGGTGATGTTCGAAGGAACTTTTTGGTTGGGAAAATATCCTATGGATTGGATTGATTATATTATTGTTTGGTTGAAAGATGTTTTAAATATGATTTTGCCTACAGGAATGTTAAGAGATTTGCTTGTCGATGGTATTGTAGGTGGTGTTGGAAGTGTAATAGTGTTCTTGCCTAACATTTTGATACTATTTTTCTTTATATCATTCATGGAAGATACAGGATATATGGCACGGGCGGCTTTTATTATGGATAAGTTGATGCATAAAATAGGTTTGCACGGCAAGTCATTTATACCGCTTATTATGGGATTTGGTTGTAATGTGCCGGCAATAATGGCTACTCGAACGATAGAAAGCAAAAACGACAGATTGCTCACCATTTTGATAAATCCTTTTATGTCTTGCAGTGCACGCTTGCCTGTTTACATTTTAATTGCAGGAACTTTTTTCCCACACCGTGCAGGATCAGTTATTTTCTTTTTGTATTTATTGGGTATTTCCGTTGCTATTTTAATAGCTATTATTTTCAAAAAAATATTTTTCAACAAAAAAGAGGTTCCGTTTGTAATGGAATTACCACCGTACAGAATGCCGACGATGAAATCTACATTAAGGCATATGTGGCATAAAGCTCTGCAATATTTGAATAAAATGGGGGGTATAATTTTAGTTGCCTCAATAATTATATGGTTTTTAGGTTATTTTCCCCGGCCGGAGAAAGATATAAAAGAAACTCACAAGACAACTTTATATAATTCATACATAGGTCAAATAGGACGTGCAGTTCAGCCTGCATTTGCTCCATTAGGATTTGATTGGAGAGAAACTGTTGCCGTAATTGCGGGAGTGTCCGGGAAAGAAGTGATAGTCAGTACGATGGGCGTGTTATATGTTGGGAGTGGTGACGATCAAAAAGATTTAAAACAAGCACTGAAAACAGCAAGGAAAAGCGATGGAGCCCCTGTTTTTAACAAATTAACTGCACTTGCATTTTTAGTATTTGTTTTATTGTATTTTCCATGTGTCGCTACCATTGCCACGGTTTACAAAGAAACAGGCACATGGACTTGGCCTACGTTTATGATGGTTTATACCACTGGTTTGGCGTGGATATTCGGATTTTTAGTTTATCAAATTGGAGGACTTTTGTTATGATTTATGATATAGTTGCGTGGATAATAGTTTTTGTCGCTTTCAGTTTAGCTTTCAGGCAGCTGTGGAAGGTTGTTGGGTTGTTTAGAAAAGATGTTAATCCATGCAGTATGTGTGGTAATTCTACATGCCAACTAAAAGATTTAAAGAACGGGAAAATAAACCACATAACTACAAATAAAATATCTTGAATATGACTGATAAATTGAAAGTATTATTTATATGCACTCATAATTCTGCTAGATCTCAAATGGCAGAAGGATTGGCTAATTATTTTTTCGGAGATAAACTTAATGCATATAGTGCTGGTACAGAGGCTACTTTTGTAAAACTGTTTGCAATAAAAGCGATGTCAGAATTAGGAATAGATATTTCACACCATCAGTCAAAAACAGTATATGAGTTTGAGAATGATACATTTGATTATGTGATAACAGTTTGTGATAATGCAAAAGAAACTTGTCCGTTTTTTCCTGGAGGCAAGAATTATGTACACAAGGAATTTAAAGATCCGTCAGGAACACAAGGAACTGACGAAGAAAAATTAGAAGCATTCCGCCGCAGTCGTGATGAAATAAAAGAATGGCTTTTTGATTTTTTTGGAGATTAGATTACCGGATTTTGTATATAAGTTCGGTAAAATAAAACTTGTTAATATAAAAAAGGGGCTGTCCATTTCATACAGCCCCTTTTTTATTTATTACTCCTTTTTATTTTTTCTCGGGTTGTAGCGATATTACCGCATAGCTGTTATTATTCAAGAAACGTTTTGCAGCTTCGGCTATTTTTTCTTTTGTTAAACTTTTTATTATTGAATTGTATCGGGTTACAAAATCGGGGTATTGCCCTAATTTTTCATATTTTTCCAATTGGTATAACCAATATTTATTATCCCTAATATTTACTTCATATTCTTTATCTAATTTTTCTATTGTTTTCTTAAAATCATTATCACTAATATTTTTTACATTCTTCAGACTTGTGGCAATTTGCTTGATATTTTCTACTATATAATCTACAGTGTCAGGAGCACAGCTAAAGAAAATATAAATACCATATTGATTTTTAGGAAATAGTGAGTAACCTGCATGTGCTGATATGCTGTATGTTATGGCCTTTTCTTCTCTAATAGAATCCAGTAAACGATCCGTGAAAATTTCTGATACAGCTTTCATTAGTAATGCGTTTTCTAATGAATATTCTGCGTTTCCTGTATATACCATATAATCTAAGCTCTTTTGGTCAGTACCCTTTTGGGCTATTGATTTTACGACTTCCCCTACAGGTAATTGTGCTCCAACATCTTTAAATTTTTCATCTTTTTTGTCAGCAGGGAGTCCACCTAAATATTTTTCAATAAGAGGTTTCATTTTTTTAACATCTATGTTGCCGACAAAGGTAAATGTGAAACTTGCAGGATCTTCAAATCTTTCACGGTAGATTTTGTGAACTTTTTTATAATCTGCTTTTTTCAATAAATCCAGTGTTAACGGTTCTACATATTTGCTCCTACTGTGTAATACCATATTTATGCTGTCGCTCCAAACTGATTGAGGGTCATTAGATTTGTTTTTTAAGAAATCTTTAGTCTTTTCCATATATGCTTCATAAGCTTCTTTGTCGTAGCGTGGATGCATGAAGTAAAGGTATGTTAGTTGAAGCATTGTTTCAAAGTCAGTTACAGTACTTGTTCCTTTTATGCCTTCAAAATTTAAACCTATATAAGGAGTAACACTTACTTGTTTATCAGATAGGTATTTTGTAAGTTGTACTTTGTTAAAATCTCCAACTCCGCTTTCCAAAATAACATCATCTGCAATTCTTGCAGAAACATTATCTTCTAATGAATATGATGAATATCCGCCCTCACTGTATGAACTCATTTCAACATCATCATCTTTAAAGTCGGTTGGTTTTAATACTACTTTTATTCCGTTACTTAAAGTCCAAGTAATTGTTCCGGTTTTTTTATCTTTTTCTTTTTTTACAACCTTTCCTGGTTTTATTGTTTCGCTGATTAATGGTTTATTAACGGCTTCATCTTTATATGGTGCCAATTTTTCTTTTTTTACTTCTTGTACAATTTTTAATACTTCATCTTCTGTAGGAACTTTTACACCTTTCTTTTCTGGTGCAGTAACAATAACCACCATGTTTGAATCTATTATCCATTGTTTTGCAAACTTGTTTACATCTTCTAATTTAATGTCGGGTACAAGTTTTTTTGAAATATTGTATTCTTGTTCAAGAGACAAAATCGGTTCATGAGTTATACCGAAATTTTGGTGATATTGTGAAATAAAAATGTCAGATTTAGTTTTGTTCCTTTCGTTATATTGTTTTTCAATTTGTTTGAGTAACGTTTTTTTAGCCCTGTCCAATTCACTGGGAGTGAACCCGTGTTGCTTTACTCTTTGATTTTCTTCTAAGACAGTCTTTAATGCTTCCGTGATTTTGTTGTTCTTGGCAATAGCATAAGACATAAAAGCGTCTCTTTTACCTAATAAATGTGAGTAAAATGAGAAAGCCATATTATATGGACATTCCGGTTTGATAGTTTTTTCTTGTAAACGTTGATTAATCATTACGTTAAACAAATTTTTTGCGAGATCTTTTTTGTAATCGGCATAAGTAACAGTTTTTTCCATAGGCAATTTGTAAAGAATTTCTATCATGGAGTAAGGAGTTTCCGGGTCGGTTGCTACTTTTACTTTTATATCTTTATGTCCTGGTATCGGAGGATAAACTCTAGGTCTTTCTTGTGTCCGCTTTGGTATTTGAGAGAATAATTTTTTTACTTGTTCTGCTACTTTTTTTGCATCAAAATCTCCAACAACTATTACTGCCTCTAAATCAGGCCTATACCAATCGTTATAAAATCTTCTTAAGTTATCTGGTGGGCATTTATCAAAAATTTCAGGTTTACCTATTGGAATTCTTTGGGCATATTTTGAGCCGTAAAGCATTGTCGGGAATGTTTTTCTCATTAAGCGATCTTGAGCCCCTCTACCCAAACGCCATTCTTCATGAATAACCCCTCTTTCTTTATTTATTTCTTCAGTTTCGTATGAAACATTATGTGCCCAGTCATTTAAAATCATTAAACCGGTATCCAGATTTGAAATAGTATCTAGCGGAACTTCTATTGTGTATACTGTTTCGTCAAATGAAGTATAAGCATTCAAGTCCGCACCGAATTTCATGCCTATGGATTCTAGAAATTGAATCAATTTGTGTTTGGGAAAATTTTTTGTTCCGTTGAAAGCCATGTGTTCACAAAAGTGAGCTAATCCTTGTTGGTCGTCATCTTCCAGCACGGAACCCGCATTGACCACAAGCATAAGACTCGCTCTATTTTTCGGTTCTGAATTGTGTTTTACATAATAAGTTATACCATTGTCTAGTTTACCTGTTATAACATTAGGATCTTGCGGCAGTTTGTCGGACATTCTAAAATCTTGGGCCACCGCTCCGAATGAGAACAGAATTAATAATAATGGTAAAAAAGCATTAGTAATTAATTTTTTCATTTTTTTTCATTTTTTTTTATTCCAATCACAAAAGTACATTTTTTTTATAGTAAATAATTTTTGTTTTAAGGTTTTTAACTATTAGGGTTTTTACGTTAAATGTTTTTAAGTATTATTTGCGTAGGGTTTAATGTTTGAACATGTTCTGTTTTACGGTATTTTGCGGATTTTAGGCATCTTAAAGTTTATATAAAATAAAATTTGTTATAAAACACTTTTTTGATTTCTGTAAAGAATTATATTTATGCCGAAAAAATAATTGCTAATAACACAAAATTTTATGAAAGAGAGTACATTTTCGGCTAAGGTGATGCACTTCTTTTTAAGTTGGGCGTTGCTTTTCCTTGTTTGGTTGGCATTTACATCAACATTAGAAATACAAGAAGTGCTGGTAGGTGCTGCGACAACTATGTTAGTCGCCTTATTTACGTTAAGGTTTTTTGATTGTTGTACTTTTTCGTTTTTAGCTCCGGGAAAGCTATATAACGTAATTAAGTATATAATTGTTTTCATTATTGAAATGATTAAGGCAAACTTTGATGTGGCACGCAGAGTTATTTCGCCTTCTTTGCCGATAAATCCGGGTATTGTTAAAATTAGAACAAAGCTGAAAACTAATTATGCAAAAATGGTTTTGGCAAATAGTATAACCCTTACTCCCGGTACATTGTCTGTAGATATTGTTGATGATTATATTTATATACACTGGATTGATGTTAAAAATACAGATCCGGAACAAGCTTTTAAGGATATAGCTGAAACTTTCGAAAAAATATTGTTAAAAATTTTTGAATAATGGAAGCATTTAAGGACATTACGATTTTAGTTGCATTCGGGTTTATAATATTAGCGATGATTTTTGGATTCATCAGATTTATAAAAGGTCCGACTGCTGCAGACAGGACGGTAGCCGTGGATACTCTTACTACCATTGGGGTTGGAGCTTTGGTCTTATTGGGATATTTGTACCAAAGATTTATTTACCTTGATGTTGCATTAGTTTACGGTGTTTTAGGTTTTGTAGGTGTATTAGTAATTGCTAGATATTTGGAGGACGCGTTATGAATCAAATATTGGAAATTCTCGGTTTAATATTAATTATAATAGGTAGCATTTTCTTATTTTTAGGTGCATTAGGTATATATCGTATGCCAGATGTATATAATAGACTTCAAGCCGGAACTAAAGCTACCACTCTTGGAGGCATGTCATTAATTATAGGTGTAGGGCTAATTCAACCAGATTGGTTTTGGAAATCTTTGATTTTGGTAATTTTTATAGCTTTATCAAATCCGATTAGTTCACATGCTTTGGCAAGAAGTGCTTATAAATCTAAAATTAAACCTTTCTTTAAAGGTAAAGAAGAGGATTTGGATGCATATAAAGAAGTTGTAGAACGTAACGAAAATAATTAGGAGGTCGAATTATGGATATTTTAACTATCAGTATCATTATAATGGCAATATTGCAAATAGGTGCTGCAATATATGCAGTTATACAAAAAGATTTGCTCTATGCCGTAATTGCAACATCTGTAATAAGCCTTATTCTTTCTATTTTCTTTTATGTGTTACAAGCTCCTGATGTAGCGCTTACAGAAGCGGCTATAGGTGTTGCTTTGACTACAATTGTTTTTGTTATTACTATTCGTAATACCGAAAGGCACGAAGATAAAAGACATGTTAAAATAGGAAATAAAATCATTAAAAAATGAAAAAAGTTATAGTTCTTATATTATTGGCTGTGGTTGCTTATTATTTGGTTGACGTTTTTTCTCAAATAAAATTTGGTGAAAATAGATTCCAAGGGGAAAATGTAAGGGACTTTTATTTGGATAAATCAAAAAATGACCTTCATGTCTCAAATAGTGTAACTTCAATAGTTGTAAACTTCAGAGGATTTGATACTCTAGGTGAAGTTACCGTTTTATTTCTGGCAGCTACTGCTTTGGGTAGTGTTTTGTATAGAAGGAAAGCACATGGGGAAGCTGTACTTTTTAATGCAAGTACTATTGTAAGGTCTGGAGCACATTTATTATTTGCTCCAATACTACTTCTTGGAGCTTATGTTTTTATACATGGACATTTATCTCCAGGGGGAGGTTTTCAAGGTGGAACAATTATCGCTACGGGATTTTTATTAATGTTGTTGGCATACCATGATTATAAAGTAAGTCATGGAGTTTTAACATGGGTGGAATCGTTAGCCGGACTTACGTTTGCTTCTTTAGGTTTGACTGGTTTAATTTTAGGGAAAACTTTTTTGGAAAATTTTTTACCTATCGGAACAATAAATGACCTGTTTAGTGGAGGAATTATACCTATAATTTACATTGCAGTAGGTTTTAAGGTTGGAGCTGAATTAACAGGAGTGCTTTACACTATGTTAAACGAAAAAGAATATAAAAAATCATAAGTTATGAGTTTAGGAAGTAATCTGGATCTGTTGACGGTGACCTTTTACGGTACGGCAATAGCTTTGATATTAATTGGGCTTTATGCCGCATTGGTAAAAAGGTCTTTAATTAAAATTCTAATCGGATTGTCCATTGTTGATTCTGGTATAAATTTATTATTAGTTTCAATTGGGTATTTGAAAGGAGGAACAGCTCCTATTTTTTCACCTGCTGTGATAGACAAAAATCCTGCTATGGTTGATCCTGTGCCACAAGCATTGGTTCTTACAGCTATTGTTATAGGATTTGCAGTAACAGCAGTGGCATTGGCATTAGTTATCAGACTATACAGACATCATAAAACAGTTAATATTGACGAAATAAAGAATTTAAAATGGTAGGATCACCTGTACAATTGATAGCCATCCCATTGTTTGCGGCTTTTTTGATTCCGCTGTTGGGAAAGGCATGGAAAGAGTTAGTGAGAATAACTCCTGGTGTAGTTATACTGTATTTGTTATATTTATCTGTAGATTTATTGAACTACACCATTGAACACGGAAGAGTAGTTGAAGTAATTGCCGGATGGACACCACCTTGGGGAATTGATTTAGTATTTTCTCCTTTTAGTGGTTTCTTGGCAACATTAATGTTGTTTATGGGATTGCTTGTATGGATTTATTCATACAGGTATCAAACTTTTGAAGATTATGATGACTATGAACCTACGTTGAAGTATTATTTACTTCTGATGATGATGATTACAGCATCTGTAGGTGTAGTTTTAACCGGTGATATATTCAACTTGTTTGTGTTTATCGAAATTTTAGGTATCACTGCTTATGGACTTACTGCTTATTATCGTCATCGAGACGGTGCAGAAGCATCATTTAAGTATTTGTTTATTGGTTCTTTGTCTTCAACATTTTTGCTTTTAGCAATAATGATTATTTATTCTCAATTGGGCACATTAAATATGGCAGATATAGCTGTGAAAGCTCATGAATTAAAACCTGTTTATAAAATAACAGCACTGGTATTATTTTTAGTAGCATTTGGTATTGAAGCCGAAATGTTCCCGTTGAATGGGTGGGCACCAGATGCTTATTCTCAAGCACCGGCACCTGTTGGAGCCGCTTTTGCCGGAATTGTGGTTAAAGCAGGATTGTACACTGTTATTAGGCTTATTTATACATTGTTTGAAGTTGGAGGAACTTATGAATATCTGATTGTGATGGGCTTAATTACTATGTTTTTTGCTGAATTTGCAGCATTTAGTCAAACAAAGCTTAAAAGGATGTTGGCATATTCCAGTATTGGACAAATGGGACTTGTGTTGGTAGCATTCGGGATTGGAAAGGAAGAAGGTGTTTATGCAGCGCTTTTCCTCATGTTTAATCATGCTATCATTAAGTCTTTACTTTTCATGTCAGGTAGCTATTTAGTTTATAAGTCTAAAAATAAATATATATCAGAACTCAATGGTGTAGGCAAAATGATGCCGGTAACATCATTTTTATTTGCACTTGGAGCTTTTGCCATTGTGGGGTTCCCACCATTTGCAGGTTTCTGGAGTAAATTGGCTGTGCTTACTGCAGCAGCAGATTCCGGTATGCTTTTGATTATTGCTTTGATTCTTTCAATAAGTTTAATAGAAGTGATATATTATTTAAGAGTAGTAAACAGAATTTATTTTGTAAAAAGAGATACAGATTTGGGAATAACGAAACCTACTCCACAAGCAATGTTCTCTATGTTGGTACTAGGTGCAATAATATTGATTGTCGGATTTTATCCGGATGTTATAACCGGAGTGTTGCATAAAGCATCTGCAACATTGTTGGATAAAGGTTCTTATATTAACGATGTGTTATCATTAAGTCAAACTATAAATTAAAATAGCAATGAATATAATACATATAACATTGGGAATATTACTTGGTGGGGCAATATTAACATACTTTGCCAACAAGATATCCGGAGTAGTACGTGATCTGATGTTCATTTCGACAATAGTCGTTGCAGCAGCATTATTCTTTATTAAGATGACGCCTGACACTGTTGCTGTTTTTAACTTGGGAGGTATTACCCTTTCTTTGGGAATGAATCATTTAGGATTATTGTTTAGTATTATTATACTAGGATTAGCTGTGTTAGCTGGGTTCTACTCTTTACCATATATGAAAGGTAAAGATAATTTGGGATTCTTTTACATGAATTATTTGCTTAGCATTTTTGGTATGATGGGGATTGTTATGTCCAAAGATTTAGTATCTTTCTTTATCTTTTGGGAAATAATGACGTGGTCATCATATCTTATTGTTGTATATAATGGGAATAAAGCTAATAAAATAGGTATTAAATATATATTGTTTAGTGCTCTTGGTGCATATTCTATGTTGATGGCAATTGTAATGGTTTATTCTCAATTACATTCTTTTTCAATAGCTGATTTATCTGCGGGATTTACAACAATGCCTGCAAGTTATCAAATAACGATAGCGTTATTATTAATTACAGGTTTTGCCGTAAAAGCTGCTATGATGCCATTACATGTATGGGCACCGGATGCTTATAGTAATGCTCCTATGTCATATACGGCAATGTTTTCGGGGGCTTTGTCTAAGATGGGGGTTTATGGTCTTGTTATAGTGTTTGTTACTATGGTAAGTCATTTACCTCAAAATTTTTGGGTTCGTGAAACAATTGCATGGTTAGGTGCAATTACTGCAGGGATGGCTACTATTTATGCAATCTTCCAAGACGATGCCAAAAAATTGTTAGCATATTCTTCAGTGGCACAATTAGGATATATAATTACAGGTGTGGCAATAGGAACTGAAATATCAATGATTGCAGCTTTAATGCTTTCTATAGTACACGGTATGTTTAAAGCAAATTTCTTTATGGTTGTTGGTGCCGTAGAAAGACAAGCAGGCACTACTGACTTAACTGTATTGACAGGATTAATTAGAAAAATGCCGTGGACTTTCTTTTCTGCTTTAATGTCTGCTATAGCTTTGGCAGGTATTCCTCCTCTAGTAGGTTATGTTGGGAAATGGATGCTTTATGAGTCTTTGATTTCTAATGGTAATTATATTTTGGTAATAGTAATCTTTTTTGCGAGTACAGCAGGTTTCTTATATGTTTTTAAAATATTATATAGCATTTTCCTTGGACAGGAAGAACCTGAATTTGAAAATGTAAAAGAAGCACCGGCTTTGATGGTTATACCAATGGTGATAATTGCATTACTTTTAGGTTTCTTTGGCGCTTTTCCGGGTTATCTACTGAAATACATTGATAATGCATTGGTCGTAATGGGTTATCCGGTAAGCCAAGGTAAATGGTGGGAAATGACAACCTTGTTTAATGCTTGGGGTAATAAAGTTAGCACAGACTTAATTATGTATACTACAATAACAGTTTTTGTGACAATTGCAATAGTTCTTTTCTATAGGTGGAAAAATGGAAGATATGTTAGTACAAAGGATATAAGTTTATCCGGTGAAATGCCTAAGGAAGATGAAAATTACAGTTTTAAACTTGATTTTTATAAACCGTTTGAGAGAGCAATATCTCCTTTACTCAGATATAAAATAAGTAAATATTATAATGAATTTGCTGATGGAATGGAGGCGTTTTTTGATTGGACTAGGAGGATATATAATGGGAATGCTCAAACATATGCAATTTATGTTATAACATTTCTGGTAATTTTATTGTTGATTGCTAATAACATTTTCACAGTATAAAATAAAAGTAGGTGGGTTATGGATTTTTTAATAAAAACATTAGGAGCAATTGCTACAATAATTGTAGCTTTTATTGTTGGAATGCTCTACATGGGGATTAATAGAAAGATTACGGCGAGAGTGCAAAATAGAGTAGGTCCTCCAGTTTGGCAGAATTATATTGATGCCTTAAAGTTGGTCTCAAAGAAAACATCTGTACATCATGGTGTGATGCAACATTTGGCTCCTGCTTTTCTAATGATTTCTTCAATGGGAACTTTATTGTTTATTCCTATTTTAAGGGGACAGTCTTGGTTTCCTAATCTTTCATATCATGGAGATTTAATTTTCATTCTGTACTTTATGGTGTTAGGTTCTTTGGGAATGGCGTTAGGTGCAGGTCAAACAGGCAATCCGAATGCTGCAATAGGTATAACACGTGGTTTGAGTCAAATGGTTGGTTTTGAGATACCTTGGGTTATGGCTTTGGTTGCAATGATGATACAATATCATACAACTTCTATTAGTGATTTGATGGCTATCCAACAACAACATGGATGGTTGATGTTTCAAAACCCTTTAGCATTTTTGGCAGCAATATTAGCAATGTTGGGTATGTTTAGATATTCACCTTTTGATATTGTTGGAGCACCAGCCGAATTGGCATCAGGTCCAATATCGGAATTTGGAGGCAAATATTTAGGTTTGATGATGTCTTCAGGTTCTATTTTTGCATTTACTAAATTAACGTTGTATGTTGATTTATTCATGGGAGGAGCATCAAACATTGTAGTATTGCTGATAGAAACATTTACATTATATCTGATTCCAATGCTTTATGGTTTAGTAAGTCCAAGATATAGGACGGAGCAAGCTATTAGATATTTTTGGGGATGGCCAACAGTATTAGGGTTGGCAGCACTTGTATATTCTGTTGTAATTTAAAATAATATTGCGATGATAAACGATAAAAATAGTCAAAAGATTGTTGATATAATACAAAATTTTGCGCGCAAACACTCTTTGTTTGTTTTGGCGTATGGTACCGGATGTGGTGCCATTGAAATACCACCGACAATGACGTCACGTTATGATGCTGAACGTTTTGGTATTAGGGGAGCAGCAACACCAAGACAAGCGGATGTATTACTTATTACAGGTTACTTGACAACGAAAACAGTAAAAAGAGTAATTCGAGTTTATGAGCAAATGCAAGATCCAAAATATGTTATCGGTTTTGGTTCATGTACTATAAATGGAGGAATGTATTGGGATTCATATAATACTATTAAAGTGCTAGATCGGTATTTGCCGGTGGATATTTATATTAATGGGTGTATGCCAAGGCCTGAAGCTGTAATAGAAGGTTTTATTAAGTTGCAAAAGAAAATAATGGAAGGGCGTGCTGAAGGTGCTAAGCATTACAAAGAAAATCTTGAATGGTATAGAGCAAATCAAAAGAAAGTTTTAGGTCCAACAACACCTCATATACAAGAATACAATTGGTAAAAATTTAGTTATGGAAGAAAAGAAAGCTCAAATATTGGAAAAATTACAGAAAGTTTTCCCTGAAATATCAGAAACAAAAAATGATTTTCCTTACAATAGGGTTGATCTCAGAATTGAAAAAAATAAGATACCTGCTATATTATTTTATTTGAAAGATGAAATGGGATATAAGCATTTGGTACATATTACATGTGTTGACTGGCTAGAGGAAGGGAAATTCGAAGTAATATTTATTGTTTGGTCACCTGTTGATAAAATAAAAGTATTTGTCAAAACATTTTTAGATAGAAATAATCCTGTAATGGATAATGTTGATATGATTTGGAGGCAAGCAAATACATATGAACGAGAATTGAGAGAGATGTTCGGTATTCAATTTGAAGGTTTGGTGGCACCGAAAGAATTTATATTGGAGGATTGGGATGATATGCCTCCTATGAGAAGGGATTTTGACACAGAAGCTTATGCTAGAAAACGTTTCTTTGCACGGCCGGGTCGAGAAGATGCCCGAGATGTAAGACAGACTATAGCTGAACGTACAGGAGAAGAAATACCTGATTTCGCAAAAAAATATTCACGATAATTTTTGAAAGATGGCAAGAGAAAAAGTTACAACATTATATTTAGGACCACAACACCCGGGTATAACCGGGAATATGATGGTCAGGCTTAAAGTTAAAGGGGATACGATAGTTGGAGCCAGAACAGAAGTCGGTTACTTACACAGAGGTTTTGAAAAGCTACAAGAAAGACGAAATTGGTTACAAGCATTTACTATTTTATGTAGGTTTTGTGTGCCGGAACCGGATCCAGTAGAAGAAGCGTATGCTCTTGCAGTAGAATTGTTAGAAGGACGTGAAGTACCCGAAAGAGCAAAATATATCAGAGTTTTAGTTTTGGAAATGGCAAGAATAGCTTCTTACCTTTTATGGTATGGAGGTCAATCAGGTTCTGCAGGTTTATATACTATGGGTCAATGGAGTGTCGGTGACAGAAACTATATACTTGATTTGTTCGAAGATTTGACCGGTGGTCGTGTATATCATATGTTTATTTGGCCGGGTGGAGTAAGAAGAGACCTTCCCAAAGGTTTTAAGGATAAGGCTATGAAGGTTATGGATTATTTAGAAAAGAGGCTTGACGATTATGATACATTGCTTTTCGAAAATTCAATTTTTCAAAAGAGAGCAAAAGGAGTTGGTATTATTGATAAAAATAAAGCAATTGAATGGGGAGTGGTAGGTCCGCCTTTGAGAGGTTGTGGAATTAAAAGTGATATAAGAATAGATGATCCGTATGAAATTTACGGAGAATTATATGAAAAGGGAGTGTTTGAAGTACATCCTTACGAAGGTGGGGATGTTTGGGCAAGAGCACTTGTGAGAAGATTTGAAATTCGCCAATCTATAAAAATTATCCGTTATGTTTTGGATAATATTCCGTCAGGTGATTTTTATAATAAGATTCCAAATCCACATAAATGGACATTACCAAAAGGAGATGCATATTCAAGAGTAGAAGCAACCCGTGGAGAAATAGGTTTCTTTGTGGCAAGTGACGGTAGTAATAAACCTAGAAGAACTCACATGAGAGGTGCTGCTTATGTACATGCAATAACCTTATTGGAAAATATCCTGATAGGAGAAAATGTTGCTGATGTATCATTTATAATGAATAGTTTGGGCACTTGTCCGCCTGAAATAGAAAGATAATTAAAAAAATTGAGTTATGAGTTTTTTCAATCTTAGAGGAACATTAAAGCCGTTAACATCACTTAAGCAATTTGCAAAAAAACCACATACCATTGAATTCCCTTTGGAAGTTCCTGAAACGAGTCCAAGGTATAGAGGTTTGCATTATAATAATTTAGATTACTGTATTGGGTGTGGCAATTGTTCTACAATTTGTCAGAATGCCGCTATAGATATGGTTCCTGTTGAGGGAATAGAACCTAAAAAAGGTGATTCGGGATTGAGACCTAGGATAGATAACGGTAGATGTTGTTGGTGTGCTTTGTGTGTAGAAGTTTGTCCTACCGGAAGTCTCTCTTTAACAAAGGATTATATTTTTGTTTCCGAAGATCCCGATGAATTTTTATGGACACCAGGGGTAGATAATCCCGATGGCATCAATCTAATTTCATTTACTTCATCACCGGAAACATCTTTGAATGAATATCAGCGAGTTCCTATGCGTGAACTTGATGGTAGTGAAAGGGTTAAATCTTTTGCAGAAGTAGTATTGGGGTACAACGAAGATGAGGCAAGAAAAGAAGCACAGAGGTGTATCAGTTGCGGCTTATGTACAGAAGCATGTCCGGATCACATGCATATACCCGAATATATTAATGCCATAGCACAAGGTAATGATGAAGATGCCATAAGAATTATTTATGATAATAATCCGCTTCCAGAAATGTGCGGTAAAGTATGTACACGTCGTTGTGAAGAAGTATGTGCTATTGCTA
This sequence comes from Bacteroidales bacterium, assembly GCA_027074135.1. GTDB lineage: Bacteria > Bacteroidota > Bacteroidia > Bacteroidales > JALTDM01 > JALTDM01. The sequence goes on along the minus strand of JALTDM010000023.1, from coordinate 2,732 downwards.
AGAGAGGTGAACCGGTTGCTATAAGATGGCTTAAGAGATATGCAACAGAAAGAGCCATAAATGCTGATATGATTAAGGAAATTGTTAATCCGGAAATTTTACCACCTAACGGATATAAAGTAGGTATAGTTGGTGCTGGTCCTTCCGGTCTTACAGCAGGATATTATTTGGCATTGAGAGGATTTGATGTGACAATATACGAAGCTCACGATAAACCTGGTGGTATGACGATGTATGGTATTCCTAAATACAGGTTGCCTCTAGAAAGCTTGATGAAGCAGGTGGATTATATGAAAAAAGTAGGAGTTAAATTTCACTTTAATACTAAGGTTGGTAAGGATATAAGTTTTGAAGAAATTTATGAAAAGTTTGATGCTGTATTTGTTGGTGTCGGTTTTGGTAAGCCTTGGACTCTTGGTATAGAAGGAGAAGATTTGGAAGGTTCTTCACAAGCTGTATATTTTCTTGAAAGAATAAATAGTGGAGAAATAATAAATGTTGGTTATAAAGTCGTTGTAATTGGAGGTGGTAATGTAGCAATTGATGCGGCTCGTGTATCACGTAGATTAGGTGCTGAAGTAGTTATGCTATACCGTAGAAGAGTTGAAGATATGCCTGCTGACTGGGAAGAAATAGAAGGAGCCGAAGCTGAAGGAGTAGAAATTATACCGCAAGCTATACCGATTAAGATACACGGAGAAAATGGTAAGGTAAAAGCAGTTGAGTATTTGAAAGCTGAAATGGTTCCGGATCCTAAGGGAGGAAGGCCAAGACCTCAACCAATTGAAGGTAGTAATACTATAATTGAATGTAGCTCTGTGTTTGCAGCTATAGGTCAACAAGGAGATTATTCTTTTATAGATGAAAGTAAATTTAAAGATGCAATCAAGATAGAAAGAGGAAGATTTATTGTTAACGAGATACAACAAACTACTCTTGAAAAAGTATTTGCAGGTGGCGATGCCGTAAACAGAACAGCAGATGCTATTAGTGCTATAGCAGATGGATACAGGGCTGTAAGAGGTATTGAAAAATTCTTGATGGGAAAAGGAAAGTAAAGATTTGTATTTATCGGATAAATAAAGGCTGTCTTTGGGGCAGCCTTTATTGTTTTTTAAGAATTACGATAATTTTCATTATCTTGTTTTTATTCTTTATTTATATAGGCACATTCATAATCAGCCTAACCTATTGTATTTCAGCTGAATAATTTATATCTTTGTGCAATAAAAAAACCGAAAAGCGACATTTAGCCACAAAATCGGGGTTTCAATTTTAATACAAACAGGCATGGAGGTACAAAGAATAACTAAATTCAGGAGTGAAAGTCTATTTTATTTTTACGAAAAAGATTTTGCAAAATGATACTGTCCCCAAAAGTGTGTAAAGAGAGGTTTCCTAAATTTGTAATTAGTGCTTGTTTTTCATTTAACATTTATTATTCGATTTCTCACTATATTTTTAATGAATTATTTTAATCTTTTAATAAACAAAAGGAATAAATCTTTTAGTTCGTTTATAGTAAGCATCATAACCTTCAAAATTTTCAAATAGTACTTTTTCTTCAAGTAACATTCGAACAAATGTACTTGCATCAATTAATACAACTGCTATTATAGTTTTGATATTCGGATATGCTATAATACAAGCCGAAAAAAAGTAAATTACTGCTGCATAAATTGGATGGCGTAACCATTTATATGGTCCTTCGGTTACAAGTTTTTCTTTATATGTATTTGCTGGTGCGTGAAAAGATTTAAATCCAAAAATTATTCTTGCCCAAATCATTAATGTAACGGAAAGAATTTGAATAGTTATTGTAATTATATTATCTGATATTATGGAATGATTTTTTACTAAAATAAATAGTCCTGCGATTGTAATAGCAAAAGCTATTACTGAAGTATCTTTTATAAATAAATTATTATTTTTTGTTTTTTTATAATATTTTTTGATTTTAGATTTCATTTTTAGCATTAATTACAACTATTAACTAAAAAGTAATTATTCTGGAAACACTCAACTTTACACAGGAGCAAGTTACAAAAATTTTGTCAGACATTGCAGTTGGCAAAGAAGGAATAAGTAAAGTTTTAAAGATTTTTTTAAAAGCGTTAATGCGAGCAGAACAACGAGAACATAATGAATCGACAATGGATGTCAGTAATGGTTATCGTCCAAGGAAAGTAATAAGCAATAATATGATTTTTGAGCTTCGGGTTCCCCGCAGTCGTTATCATCACTTTTATCCTGTATTGTTGGCGGTGTTAAAATCACAGCAGAGGGAGATGGAAGAATTAGCCTTTAAGTTGTATGGCAGTGGGTTAACAACAGAACAAGTAGGAGATATCTTTAAAGATCTGTATGGCAAGCATTCGACTTCACAAGTAAGTTGCAAGAACTACAGACAAAACAATTTTGATTTTTTTTGCAAAACTGAAACCTTATACACACACAAATTAGACACCACCTCAAACATAATAAAAAAATAAAGTAAAAAACTAATATTACCCATACAAAAATCAATCTCAATTATCTCAAAATATTTTTATTCATCTACTCCTGAAAGTGCCTATATATTTTGTGGGATAGTTTCTTAAGTTCTATTTATTATTCTTGCCATAGCAGGCAAAAAAGGTTTTTACCGGGCAGGTTGTATTGCTTTGGTATTACTCTTTATAGGAGGTATTATTCTTGGACCAATAGTACAAAAATATGCTTTCGGTGAATAT
>JALTDM010000022.1 GCA_027074135.1 Bacteroidales bacterium | reverse complement strand
GGCAAGAACTTACAAAAATAGAGTTGCAGGGGTATTGGTATGCACTGGCTGATGAATTTGAAGATATAGGAGAATTTGAAAAAGCGGTTAAAAAATTATTAAAAGGTTGGAGTTATGGCTATATGCCGAAGCCGTCTCATTTCATTGAAGCTGGGAACCCTTATGATAAAGTAACCCTCAAAAGCATAGCGGAGAGTGCTTGGAATAGCGTTATGGAAGCGGTTGAAAATGGAGCAGGTTATAACAAAATAGCTGATTTTGAAGATAAGTTGATTTTACCTGTATTAAAAGATTTTATAACGCTTGGAGAGCTTGGAAATATGTCTTATAAAGAAATATCATTTATAAGAAATAATTTTATAGACGCCTATTGTAGGGCAGTAAATGGTAAAAAGATATTAAAAGAAGTGGAGCAATATATATCTTTTGATGAGCCTATAATTATAAAAATAAAAGCCGATTATCCAGTAAAAGACCAAAATCAAAAAGTGTTAGAATATAAGGAAAATAAAAAAGAAGAGAAAAAAGCGTTAGAAAATTTAATAAAAATTAAAAAATTTTAAAATTTATATAAAAAAAACTTGACAAATGATTGTAAATATATTATAATTTTACATATCAAAAATAAAAAGGAAAGAAAATGAGATTTAAAAAATGGAATATAAACAAAGCAAGAGAAGAAATGATGAAAGGATTATCTGTATTTCTTATAAGACAGATAGCTGAAGACTATGGAACAGATGTTACAAATGAATTTGTTAAAAAAGTATATGAAGAAGCTGAAAGAGTATATGGGAGCGATTTTATAACTGACAAAAAAGCCACTTATACAGAATTTAAGGGGAGATATAAAATCCCAGCTTAATTTCTCTTTTATATAAAAAATAAACAAAACAGAAAGGAAAAAAATGAGAATATCAAATAAAGAATATCACGAAAATCCAGCGTTAGGGGCATCTCTCTTAAAAGAGGTGCTTACAAATGCTAAAAAGTTTAAGCAATTATGGGACGGAGAATTGAAAATAAGTGGGAAGCAGTTGGATATAGGCTCAGCCTTGCATAAAATAGTTTTGGAGCCTGAGGAATTTAGCGATGAATTTGTAATAGCTCCAGTAATAAACAAAAGGACAAAA
>JALTDM010000021.1 GCA_027074135.1 Bacteroidales bacterium | reverse complement strand
CATAATTTGATTTAGGTACTACTTTTGCAGCAAGCGTATCAAATTTGAAATCTGTAGCACCAATGTTACTTAGTAATTCGTTTACTATCGTTGCTTCAGCATTTATTACTTGATTTTCTATTTGAGAAAGTACAGTAAACGCAGCTGCTGCAGGCATATGATAAAATTTACTATTTTCCCATGTTGCTTCTTCAGGATTTTCTATTCCTTTATTAGGATCTTTTGTATCTATACCTAAATCACCCAATTGCTTTATTCTCACTTGCTTATTAGGCATCTTTATTTTCGGATCCTTTAATAGGTTTAAAAGTTTTGTCCTGTAATCTTCAAGTTTTTTCTTCAATTCTGTTGCTTTATGACCTCTACCACCATTATCTCCTGTTCCTACAAAAAAATGTGTCGGTGTATCATAATCATCTTTTTTTTCTAGTTTTTCCACAGTCCAATGTTTAGCTGAATCTGGAGGTACGCTTAGATGTTCGTATAATGTTGTTCTTAAATCTTGAATATATTCTTTCATTGCATCTGCATACTTCTTAGCCTTTTGGGCTGCTTCATAGTAAGGTTCAACTTTAACGGGATCATTTGCACGTGCATTTTCCAGTGCACTATACATAAATGCATTTTTCTTCTCAAAATTTAAATTTGTTGCTTCCAACCCCGAGTTCACAACTACAAATGCATGTAAAATATCTTTCGATACGTTTAATGCAAGCATTGCTGTGTAGAAAAGGTACATCATACCTATCATCTTCTGTCTCGCGGTTTCCGGGCAATTAGCAGCTGACATACTTAATTTTTTTTAATGAATAAATAATAATTCTTTGATAACCTAATAATTTATTGATTTTTAACACTCATTGCACTTAACATGTTTCCATAAATAGTGTTTAGTGCTGCAAGATTTTCATTTAACTTGCTTATTTCTTCCTTATACTGCTTTGTGTCATCAACTGTTGACCTTAGGTTAACCACGATTTCTTCAAGATCTCCATACACTTTTGATGTGTTTTCTACAAATTCATTTGATTTTTGAAGTTGTGTTTCATAAACTTTATTTAATGCTTCAAGATTTTTATTCAATGTTTCTAGATTTTCACTATATAATTGATTAGATCTTTTATTTACTTCAATTTCTTCATTTAGAGAATTAACTAATGTTTCGTATGCATCTGCAACTTTGGTGGCAGATGATGTTACATTATGTGAAGACGATACATAAGCTTCCGAAAGCTCTTCTGCTGCACTATTAAGTTTTTCAGATGATGCAGCATATTTTTCACTAAAATTTTTAACTGTTTCAGATGCTTTTTCAAAATTTTCCACATAATTATTAGTTGCAACTGTAACATCTGATATGTCAGCTAATTTACTAGTTGTCTCATTTAATTTTTGTAATCCTTCACTCAATCTTTCGAAAACTTCAGGAGTGATACCTGCTTCATTTAACATTTCATCAAATTTTTCTACTGCATTTGTTGCATGACCTCTACTTTCCTCTCTTGTGTCATCGCTTTCTTCACCTGCAAGTTCAGGATAGACAATACTCCAATCCCATTCTTTGTGTAAAGGTTCGAATGCTGATACAAAAAAGATAAAACCTTCTGTACCTAAACCTACAATAAGCATAATTGTGGCACCCGGCCAGTGGTTAATTTTAAATAATGCACCAATAAGTACTACGGTTGCACCCCAACCGTAAACAAATTTCATCGCATTTTGATACTTTTCGCTTCTTACAAATTCACTGAAACCCATAGCTGTAAATTTTTAAAGATTAAACATTATAATTTTATTGATTAATAAATTTGTGATCCAGTTCCTGCGTCATTAAAATCATGACCGAGATACGATCTAACATTTCTAAATCCTATATACGATTTTGCAGTATCTTGATATTCATATGTTCTAACACCACACTGCATATAATATGCTACATCTTTCCATGAACCGCCTCTAACAACTTTACGTTTCTTTTCTGGAGGATCATTAGGCAATGCTTCATATTCATAATCTGGATTCAAATCATCTGTATATTGATATGCTGCTTCGTCGAATGCATTTGATGTCCATTCTGCTACATTTCCTCCCATGTCATATAATCCCCATTCGTTTGGATCATTATGAGCAACTATTATTGGGTAAATTGAGCCGTCAGCAGTATAATTTCCTCTTAATGGTTTAAAATTTGCTATATAACATCCATGGTAATTAGTTGCATAATACCCACCCCACGGATACATACTTCCTTTTAAACCTCCTCTTGCTGCATATTCCCATTCACTTTCAGTAGGTAATCTATAGTCTTGTACAAATGTTTCTCCATTTTCTCTGAGAAATCCATTTTTAAGCTGGGTTCTCCATATAGAAAAAGCTCTTGCTTGTCTCCATGTTACGCCAACAACAGGATAATGATCAAATGCAGGATGCCAAAAATACATTTTTGCCATTGGTTCATTGTAGGAATATGTAAAATCACTCATCCAACATAAAGTGTCCGGATATACATTGATTATATCATGCATGATATATGATGATCTATCTTTTACAGGTTCTCTTACGCCTCTTTTTTCTTTTGAATAATTTATAACCTCACCATCGTATTTACCTGTTTCAAAATTATAAGACCTTCTTATTTCATTTCCAAATTCATGCTTTGCTCCTGCTTGATGTAAATCTATCCAATAGTATTCATAATTTAACTTTCTAGTATCAATTTCACGTCGTCTATAAAATCTTTCATGTTCGGGCAAATATAATTCTTCAAGTATTTCTCTTTGATCGGGATCATCCCATTTAATTTTTTGATACCAGTCTATAAATGGCGGGTCTAGTTCGTTTCCGTAGTAGTCTTCTGTGATGAGGTATTCATCATATTGATCTCCTAATAATTTATAGGCAATAGAGTCTCTTACCCAATAAACGAATTGACGGTATTCGTTATTTTCAATTTCTGTTTCATCCATCCAAAATGGTGCAATAGATACAGTTTTCTGAAATGCCGTCATAGAATTGGGTACATCTTGATCATTTAGTCCCATATTATAACTACCTTGTCGTATGAATACCATACCAAATGGTTGTGGTTCATACCAGATTTCCCTGTTGGGAACACCTGTTAGTTCTCCCGTGAATGAATTACATCCCGAGAACAGTATTATTGCAAAAAATGGTAAGATAAATGTCAATCTTTTTATTTTCATAATATATAATTTTTATAAGAATCTTACACTTTTGTAACCTCCTCTGCCTCCACCCATTTTAAGGTTGAAGCAATAATTAACAACAACTTCAAATGAGCCATTATTATACTTTGATAATTTAGACAGACTTAGGTCATATGCTAATGCCAATGTTAAATTAAATGGGAATTGGTAACCTGCATGAAAGATTAAAGATTCTCCAAATCTATAACCTAATCCTCCTACAAAAGATTTATTGTAAACCAAGGACGTTGTTAGAGTATATTGGTTTACGACACCATCACTAGAAATGAAAATGGAAGGCTTAAGCTCAAAAATAGGATTAGGTAATGTATAATAATACCCTGCAGTTAAATAATAATGTCTTTTCAAGAAATATTCTTCTCCAGTTTCATAATTTAATTTTGATTGGATTAGATTATCTATTCCAAAACCGGCATATAGATAATCTGTTTGATAAAACGCTCCTATAGCAGATGCAAAAGCAGTTTTTTTGCCAGCATGAGGTATTGCAGGATCTTCATAAGGGTTTAAATTCGGATTTTCTAATGTTGAATATGGTTTCCATTGATCAGGATTTAAGGCTTTATTTTTTATTCCTAAAGCTGCACCTATTCCTAATGTGCCATCTCCAACATCAAGGTGATATGAATATGATAACTTTATGTGAGTATTGTTTTCAAAACCAAGTTTATCAGAAATAACGATTAAGCCAATACCACTTGTTATGTTTTCCAGGAATGAACTAACAGCTAATCCCGTTGTTACCGGGTTACCTTCAAATCCCATCCATTGTTGTCTGTGGTCCATTGTTGCACAAATAGCTTGTCCCATACCTGTATATCCCGGGTTTGTAAGCATATGTACATAGGGGAAAAAATCAAATTGTGGTTCCTGTTGCCCGTAAACATCAGAGTTCCAGAGCGTAAAGCCCACAAAAAGTATTATTAAACCAGATAATTTTTTTCTCATTTTATATAAAATTTTTCACCACCTTGCTTTTCAAAGGCGTAAAGTAAATCAAATTTTTTTAAATAGCCAAATAAATATTCACCTTTTTAATTTTATTAACTAAAATTTTATTTAATTATTTTGTCTCAATAAAAAAATTAATGTTACTTTCTGTATCAACTTCAATAGGTTTTTTACCGAATTTAAAAATACGTGCTTTTTTGTTTCCCCATAAGAAAATATCATTATTCATTACATAAAGCATAGTTCCTTCTCTTAACCCTACAACTGGAACATTAGGATTTGCAGTAATAAATTCTATTATTCTTTCTTCTCTTGTTTCTCCTGCATGTCCTTCCGGGTTTGCTTCAATATAGTGTGGATTGATTTGAAAATTAATAAGTCCTAGAGTATTAAATGATTGTGGTTCTACAATGGGCATATCGTTGGTAGTTCTAAGTGTGTGGCATGCTATATTGGATCCTGCACTCCACCCGATATAAGGAGTACCGTTTGAAACGGCTCTGAAAATACTGTTCATTAAATTAAGGTCTTGTAATTGTTTAACTAAGTGCCAAGTATTTCCTCCTCCTGTGATAATTAAATCTGCGTTTAAAATTGCTTCTTGGGGATTAGAGAACGTGTGAATTCCCTTTACGGTTATATTTAAGGTTTTCAGAGACTGGTTAACTTTATTAACATATTCATCGTACGAAAATGTTACGGCTGCATAGGGAATGAAAATTATCGATTTGTCCTCCGGCGAAAATTTAATTTTATCAAAAAAAATCCGGATGTAAGGCAATGTATAAGATAAATATTGTTGTCCAGCCATTGTTGAATTGCTGATAAGAAGTAATGTTTTCATTATTAATGTTTTTCTTTATCCATGAAAATATATTTAGTTAGAATATATGTTTTGCTTTTGCCTTCCAGAAGCTTAAATTTAAAGTTAATATTCTTGTATCCTTTTTTCATAATATCCATTTCATATTTGTGATTTGCGGGTAATGTAGCGAAATAATCACCATTTGATTTTGATTTAAATATGTATGATTTCCCGTTATCCAAATTTTTCACGTTTATTACTACTTGTAATGGTGCTTTTGTGTTTGAATCTATGATTTTACCTTTTATGATTGAAAGAGGTGGTCCTGTTATTTTTTTTGCTAATTCCGGTGGTATATTTTTGTTGTTTTTGAAGTAATTTCTCATATCTACCTTATATATGTCCATTTTACCATAACCTCCGGCTCTAGAACTGGATAGATAAGCAGTTGTTCGATCGGTTGTAAATACAAAATGTATTTCTTCTCTTGTTGTGTTTATAGGGTATCCCATGTTTATTGGTTGTGTCCATTTCCCATTATCATTTAGGGTTGTCATAAATATGTCGTGGCCACCCATAGTGTTGTGACCGTTTGAACTGAAAAATAATGTTTTACCGTCAGGGTGAATATATACACCGATTTCATCATACTCGGAGTTAACAACCGGTCCTAAATTTTCAGGTTTGGTCCAATCTCCATTAACTAAATGAGATACATATATATCTCCGTGACCAAATCCTTCATGTTCTCGTTCACTAACGAAGTATAATGTTTTTCCATCAGCTGTTAAGCAGGCACTACTTTCAAAATAAGTAGAATTTATATATTTGTTGCCAAATGGTTTTGGCGTAGTCCAAGTTCCATTGTCTTTTATTATAGAATAGTAAATATCTCCACTACGTGTAACTCCTGCTATATTTTTGTACAATAGTATTTTTTTACCATCAGGAGTAATGCTTAAATCTGCATCGTGATATTCTGTATTTATTGGCGGACCTATATTTTTAGCAGGATTCCAAGAGTGTGTGTCATTATTCCATGTTGTAATGTATATGTCGTCATAATATTCATTTACTGCAGGATCTATTTTACCTCCAATATTTTCAGGTCTTCGAGATGTAAATATTAATGTTTTTCCGTCAGCAGTGACATATGGATTTGCATCGGTATATTTAGTGTTAATGTTGGGTCCCATGTTTACAATTTCTACATTAACAGGATTATTCATTAAATCCTTAGCAGTATAACATTGGCGTATCAGGTTGTTAATATAAGTTTTTTCGCTTCTTTTCCATTTTTTTAATTTAGAACGATATTTTTCATAATACTTCAAAGCATTATCAATGTCTCCCAAATAATGATATGCTTGTCCAAGTAACAGATAAACTTGGTTGTCTACATTGGTGTCTAGGTCCAATGATTTTTTTAAATGGTATAAAGCCGAATCCATATTGTATGTTTTTATTAAACATGCACCTAGTTTGTAATTTAACTCTGCACTGTTTTTATAATCTTTATACAATTTCCTGTAAACCCTCAAAGCTCCATAGTAATCGTCATTATTGTATAATAACCAAGCATTAGCCATATTTAGTGAATATGAAGATTTTTTATCATTCTTTTTATCTTTTTTTTGTGAAAAAGAATTGAAACTGACAATTAAGGCTAATGTTATAAATAAAACTTTTTTCATAGCTTTTATCTTTTTTTTAGATAGCAAAGATAAAAATATTTTCTTTAGCAGTGAAAGTCATAATTTAATTTTTGGTTGGTGAATAAAATAATATTTATGCTGTTAAAGAATTTTTGTAACTTTGGCAACCTTTCAAATTAATCGGGGTATGAAGTATGGTATATTTTTGTTGGCTTATTTGTTTGGTTCCATTCCTTCTGCAGTGTGGTTTGGTAAACTTATAAAAAGTGTAGATGTAAGAGAACACGGGAGTGGGAATGCCGGGGCGACTAATACTTTTCGAGTTTTGGGATGGAAGGTGGCATTGCCGGTTTTTATTTTTGATGTTTTTAAAGGATTTGCAGCCGTAAAGTTATATGTTTGGTCAGGTGTGCATTTCCCCAATCCTGATCTGGTAATGATAATTTTGGGAATTTTGGCAGTTGCTGGTCATATTTATCCTGTGTTTGCAAAGTTCAAAGGAGGTAAAGGAGTTGCTACCCTTTTGGGGGTTATGATTGCTTTGGCTCCGCTACCGACTCTCTATGCGGCTATTGTTTTCATTATTGTTTTTGTGTCGTCCAATATTGTATCTTTAAGCAGTTTATTGGCAGGATTCTCATTGCCGATAGTGTATTATATTATGTGTAGTGGTAATATAGGGTTCAGTTTACTTAAATTAGGATTTTTTATATTTGTATTTTTATTATTGATTTATACTCACCGAAGTAACATAAAAAGAATATTTGAAGGTACGGAGTCGAAAATTTACTTTAGCAAAAAAAGAAGGGAAAAAAATGGAAAATAAACGAGTGGTGTTTATGGGAACACCTGAATTTGCCGCTTATTCATTAAAATGTTTATATAAAAACGGAATAAATATATCAGGTGTTGTTACGGTACCTGATAAAAAAAGCGGAAGAGGGTTGAAATTGACCGAAAGTGAAGTAAAGGAAGTTGCTAAGGGGTTGGGAATTAAAATTTTACAGCCTAAAAAATTAAAAGATGAAGAATTTGTTGAAGAGTTGAAAGCGTTAAATCCCGATTTATTTGTTGTTGTGGCTTTTAGGATGCTCCCCAAGATTGTTTGGTCTATGCCTACTTACGGGACAATAAATTTGCACGCTTCGTTATTGCCACAATATAGGGGTGCAGCTCCAATAAATTGGGCAATAATCAATGGAGAAAAGGTAACAGGGGTCACGACATTTTTTATTGATGATAAAATTGATACCGGAAAAATAATATATCGCAAAAAAGTTGAAATATTACCTGAAGACACTGCCGGCACATTACATGATAAACTTATGGTCGAAGGAGCGGAATTATTAAACAAAACTATTAAAGATATTTTTTCTGGAAATGTAAAGCCAATTTCTCAAGATAAATTATTAAAAGATATTGATTTGAAATATGCACCTAAGATTTATAAAGAGGATTGTATAATAAATTGGAATAATGAGGCTGAGAAAATATATAATTTTATAAGAGGGTTGAGTCCGTATCCCGGTGCGTGGTCTATTTTGTCTTTGGAAAAAAACGGTAAACAAGAGAGGGTGGAGGTTAAAATTTTGTTTTCAGAATATGAAAATAAAGATCATGATTACCCATTGGGAGCAGTAATTAAAGAAGAAAAAAAAGTAAAAATTGCATGTAAGGACGGTTTTATAATTCCAACAAAAATTAAGCCGCAGGCAAAAAAAATAATGGATAATCAGGCTTTTGCTAATGGATATTTGAAGTTTAATCTTAAATTTGAATAGAAAATTTTATTTGAAATGAAATATTGTAATATCTTTGCACCAAAATAAAAATTACTATTATGGAAAATACGCAAACTAATCAAACAATACCTCAAAAAGAAGATAACACAATAGCTGTGATTTCATATATAACTTTTATAGGATGGATTATAGCTGCAATAATGTTTGCCAATAAAAAAACTGCCTTAGGTGCTTATCATTTAAGGGATATGTTGGGACTTATTTTAACAAGTCTTGTATTGTGGTTAATAGGTCTTATCCCATTTATAGGAGCAATAATCTATTTCCTGGGATTAATTTTCCTTTTTGTATTATGGCTTATAGGATTGATAAATGCAATAAATGGAGTTATGAAACCATTGCCGGTAGTTGGTACTATATTTCAAAAATGGTTTGCAACAATGTTTGTATAATAAAAAAATTGTAAGGTATGTCAAAGAATAAAAAAGTACAACATGAAGATGGTTTTGAAGCTATAGAAGAAACCTTGACCAAGTCTGAGTTGTTTATTGAAAGGAATAAGAAAATTTTAAGTTGGGTTATTGCCGGGATTTTGGGTGTTGCTCTTATTTTTATGGCAGTTAAAAAATATTATATTGCACCAAAAGAAGCAGAAGCACAAGCTCAAAGTTTTATGGCAGTAAGGTATTTCGAAAAGGATTCTTTCAAATTGGCTTTGAATGGGGATGGTAATTATTTAGGTTTATATGACATTATTGATGAGTACGGATGGACAAAAGCGGGAAATTTAGCAAAGTATTATGCCGGTATTGCTGAATTAAGGCTTGGTAATTATGAAAAAGCTATTGATTTGTTAAAGGATTTTGATGCAGACGATTTGATGATTAAACCGATGGATTTGGGTGCAATTGGGGATGCCTATGCAGATTTAGGCAAGAACAATGAAGCTGCGTCATATTATGAAAAAGCAGCAAACAGCAGTGAAAATGATTTTACTACACCGTTATTTTTGTTTAAAGCAGGGTTGATGTATGAGATTATAAAAGATAATGACAAAGCTTTTGAACTTTATCAGAAGATACAAAGGGAATACCCTCATTCTACAGAAGCAAGGACTATAAAAAAATATATTGCCAGAGTTAAAGTTAAGTTGGGTAAGGATAAAATTTAATGGCAACTAAGAATCTTTCCGATTACGATATAAGCAAGGTTCCGTCCGCTACAGGTATAAAAGTTGCTATTGTTGTAGCGGAATGGAATTTTGATATTACTTCTGCACTTAGAGACGGTGCCGTTGAAACTTTATTAAAACACGGAGTTAACGAAAAAGATATTTTTGTGGAGTATGTCCCAGGATCATTTGAGTTGATTCATGGCTCCAAAGTTGTTTATGAAAAATACTCACCGGACGGAATTATTGCTATTGGTGCTGTTATTAGAGGTGAAACACCGCACTTCGATTTTATTTCACAAGGAGTAACATATGGAATTGCTCGCTTAAATGTTGAGTTGGATGTTCCAGTTATTTTCAGTGTTCTTACCACAAACAACAAGGAACAAGCTTTTGACAGGGCAGGAGGCAGATTAGGTAATAAGGGAACGGAAGGTGCTATTACTTTAATTAAAATGATTTCTCTCGCAAAAAAGTAAAATTACATACTTGATGTTTCAAATAGACGACAAAATTATATCCGATGATATTTTTGAGGTAAATTTTTTGTGTGATTTGCAGTCGTGTAAAGGAATGTGTTGTGTGGAAGGTGATTCAGGAGCACCGTTGGAAGAAGAAGAGACTGAAATCTTAGAAAAGGTTTTTGATGCTGTAAAAAAATACTTGCCTGAAGAATCTTTGAATGAAATAAAAAAACAAGGTTTGTGGGTAATTGATTCCGACGGAGATTTAGTGACTCCAACAATTGGAAATTTGGATTGTGTATATGCTTATCGTGATAAAAACGGGATTGTTAAATGTGCTATTGAAAAAGCATATTTAAACGGAGAGATTGACTTCAGAAAACCTATATCTTGCCATTTGTATCCCATTAGAGTGAAAAAATACGACGATTTTTATGCTTTGAATTACGATAAGCAAAAAATATGTCATGTTGCAGTTATTCTCGGCAACAAAAATAGATTGCCTATGTTCAGGTTTTTGAAAGAACCTCTTATTCGAAAATTCGGTGAAGAGTTTTATGAAAAATTGGAGATAGCATATAATGAATATTATAAAAAAAGGGAGCTTTAAGCCCCCTTTTTATTTGTATTATTATATCTTTTATTTCTTACCTCTCAGCAAATAGAACGAACCTCTCAAGTCTTTATATTCTTTACCGTCTCGTCCTTTGGCATTGATTATGTAATAATACACACCCGGTGATGCCAAACTGTTGCCTACTTTGCCGTCCCAGCCACTTTCTTCATTTTGCCAATCTGTCCATTCATATATTTTCCTGCCCCAACGGTCAAAGATGACTCCTTTGAAACTTTCAAGTGTCTTGGCATGTACTTGGAAGTAGTCGGATACTCCGTCACCGTTCGGCGTAAATACATTCGGTACTTCCAATATAGATTGGCTTTCTACATAGAATGGTCCGAATACTAACGTATCCCTACAGCCTTCGGGACTTATCGATATAAGCATAATGCTGTAATTACCTTCATCATTGAAAGTATAAACAGGATTTACTTCTTCACTGCTGTAAACTACTTGGTTGTTTGAATTGTAAATATACCATTCGTAATACATACCATTGATGCTTTGATTCATCAAGGTTGCCGTATACGGTGCTATCCTTTCTTGACCAAGTATGGCTGTCGTATCAAACAGTGCAACAGTGTGTCCTGTGTCTGCCATATAAATTCTAAGTGTATCCTTACACATAGGTCTTGGAACTACACTTGCTGCATCCGGCGATTGACTTTCTCCTATTACATATACCAGGTAGGTCATATTACCCGGCAGCATGTCTTGTATGCTGTCGTTTATTGGCCTGTTGTATTGATTATATGTCAATGTATCCCATTCAAAGGTGTATTGATGTTGATTGGTGTACAAGGTTATTTGTCCGTTCGGATAACCGCATGTTGCATAATTGATATCATAATCCGGTACCATCATTGGCGGTTCATGTACTGTGTCTATCTTAATTGATGAACGGCAACCGAAAATGTTTTCTGTTACCAAGGTTACAACATGAAGTGTATCTCCAGTCCACGGCCAGTGTACTTCTACATAATTACTACTGTCTAATGTATTGGCATTCATGCTGTCAACTACTCCGTTACCAAAGTCCCAATCAAAATAAACTACTCCATAATCAGGATGATCATTGGAGCCTGTATAAACATTGGCTAGAATGTAACTGTCGTATCCGATACAATAAGGTATGGTTGCTGAAAAGTCTCCTGTAGGTTGGGGAGCAAACAATACCCTTAATGTATCTTTATCCACACAGCCGTCATGGTCAACTACCCAATAGATATCCCTGTATGGCGGGTTGTCATTGTAATTGAGTATATTGCTGTGTATGGTGTCGTCATAGTTTACTCCGTATCCATGGCCGGTTGATGTAAAATAGGTATTGGTGGAGTCTGTTGTGTACCACTTGCCCACACCTACCGTAGGACTTGCATGTAGATAATAGTCATTTCCACAGGCTGTGTCTTTCTTTACTCCGAATTCATCTGTCGGGAAATCTCCCACAAATGCATCGGGTATTTCTATAAACCGTATAGCAGCTACTTCTGAAGTATCTTTACATGCGCCGTTTTCAACAACCCAATAGAAATGGTGCATACCGTAATATGAAACAATGGTTGTATCTACGTGCGGTTCATTGTTGATAAATGTGGTGTTTGGTACTGTATCTATCCAGTAGCCAAATCCGTAATCAGGTTGTTCCGCATCAAGTATTCCTACCATTGTCAAACCACAGTTAGTGCTGTCTGCAGGGTCAAAGTATGATACGGCAGGAACCTCTGCCGCAAAGTAAACTTGTACGCTGTCTATTGCAACACATTGACCATTGTATTCCCTCCAATAAAAAGTTACCGTATCGTTATTACCGGCGTATCTTATCCATGCATAAGGATTATATTGTTGGTTTGGATCTATATTACCGTCTGCGGTATCATAAAACGCCGTACCACTGGGCACATCCCATTGACCTGTTCCTGATGCACTTATAGCATGCATTTGTACATATTTGCCGCAAACACTTGTGTCGTTACCTGCATCAATATTAGGTACTTCTAAGAATTCTATAACAACTGTATCCGATGTGCGGCATTGGTTGTTTTCCCTGTTCCATTCTGTCCACACAAAGTAATAAGTACCGTAGGTGGATACATCTACTCCGGTTGTCGGTAATGTATCATCAATGAAATGTACTGTTGCTCCTGAAGGTATTGATGCGTATGACCATTCTCCTTCGCTAGAATAGTTTGATAAACTATATTCGGCTTGCAGGTCAAAATGTAATCCACAAATACTGGTATCTTCTCCTGCATATGCTAGAGGAACTTGATAGAAAGTTACAAGCACAGAGTCATAATTACCGCAACCTAGTGTATTATAAGCATTCCAATAAAACCAAATTCCAACTTTACCGGTGTCCCCATAAACTCCGGGTACAAGACCGGAAATATCAACGGTGGCATTAGGAATTGTATTATCATCAAAATTAACTCCCGAAATGCTTGCTGTCCATTGTGCTGTTGTTATATTACTACCTGTTGTATCAGCTTCAAGTTGTGTAGAATAATCACAAGTAGATTGATTTATACCTGCTTCGGTAAACGGTACAGCCATAAATGTAACAAGAATTGTATCCGTACCTGTACAAACTCCGTTATCTTCATGCCAAACGAAAGAATAAGTCTGTGAACTTGTAGAGTATTGTGGAACAGTAGCATCTACGCTACTTTCCATGTAGGACGGATCATATATGGTACCTGCAGGGCCTGTCCAAAAACCTCTTACACCATCACTTTGCAAATGAACTTCTGTTCCACATACTGAAGTATCATTGCCTGCAAAAGGTGTTGGTTGTGGTAAAAATTCAATTGTAACCGTGTCTTTATCTTCACAAATACTATTTGTTTCCGTCCATACAAATTGGTATGTCCCGTAATTACCGACAGTGACTTGTGTTTGGAAAGAATTTGGGTTTGTAAAATTTGCAGTTCCATTAACTACTGACCATGTACCGCTAGAATTGTTAACAGACGGATAAGCATGTAAATCATACGTTAATCCGCAAACTTCCGCATCATCACCTGCATTGGCAACAGGTT
>JALTDM010000020.1 GCA_027074135.1 Bacteroidales bacterium | reverse complement strand
ATATTGAATTTGCTATTGAAGAGGGTAAAATATTTATTTTGCAGGCAAGACCCGTTACAACAAAAATAAAAAAGAAAAAGCATGAGCTTGTGTGGGACAATTCAAATATAGTTGAAAGCTTTTCGGGACCGACAACCCCATTGACATTTTCATTCGCAAACGAAGCCTATACCATTATATATAAATTGATGTGCCTGAACCTCGGAGTAAGCGCAAAGACAATAGAGGAAAATAAGATGATATATACAAACATGATAGGATTTATAAATAATCGCATTTATTATTCTTTGAACAGCTGGTTTACCGCATTATCGTTCCTGCCCGCGTACAAATACAATAAAGAATTTATGGAAAAGATGATGGGAGTTAAAGAGCAATTCAGTGAGATGTTAATTAAAAAAGAGGGGAAAAGCAATGCTTTGCTCGGGAAAATTTCTTTTTTGAAATTGGTAGTTTCAATTTTTACAAAATATGTTACACACGGCAGAAACATCGAGAAATTCAAGAAAACCTATGAACATGCAATGAAGGAATTTGAAACCGATATCAACAAGTGTAGAAATTCCAAAGATGCAATTGACGTTTACATTAAACTGAAGAACATACTGCTGGAAAAATGGATTACTCCCGTAATTAATGATACATTTGCAATGGTATTTTACGGACTTTTAAGTAAGTTTATGAAAAAGATTTCGACGGATGACAGCGAAAAACTGCAAAATAATCTGTTAACCGGCGAAGGCAATATGGAGAGTGTAGATGTGACGGTTATGCTTTATGATATTGCCGAAATTATCAAGAGTAACAAAAAGGCAATTGATTTAATAAACCATTTGAGTCCCGGAGAATTTATACGCAGAATGGATGAAGAGAAATTTAATGAAATCCGTGAGAAGTTTTATCAATACATAGATAAATTCGGTAGCAGATGTGTCAATGAATTGAAGCTCGAGACAGCGAATCTCAGAGATAAGCCTGAGAAAATTGTACCTCTCATTAAGAATTATGTAAATGAAAATGATTTTAATACGGAACTAATTTTTCAAAGAGAGAGGGATATCCGAACGGAAGCGGAAAACAAAGTAAAAAATACTCTTCAAAAATATTATTTTCTCAAGAGGTTTTTTATGAAAATT
>JALTDM010000019.1 GCA_027074135.1 Bacteroidales bacterium | reverse complement strand
ATCTTTAATTCAATATTATCGGAATGGCTGAAAGACATCACAGAAGAACTCGATGAAGAGAACAATTTCTATCGGATAGTCTTTGACCATCTGAATGATAAGAAATAACTTGATCAGTGCTTGCAATTTTATTGCAAGCACTTAAAATTGCTATCTATGAATGAATTGCATAAGGTCCTTAACTACTTCGCTAATCTCGGTTATAATCGACGCTACATTTATAGCCGTAACAGGTCGAGAACTGTTGCAGACATCCGCTTTATTATCTGGCGTTATCTCTATGAATCCGGTTGGACCTATACAGCTATTGCCAAAGAATTTGGCAAGGACCATTCTACAATAATACACGGAGTTAAACAAGCATCAACTATCCGTGAAATTACACAAGAATATGATAGACTTCGAAATACAATACAAACCTGCTCTGCTGACATTGCTCGAAAGACTAAAACCTTGGCAGAATAAAGTTACACTTATATACAACGACAATTCCAAGCGTCAGGTTGAACTGACGCAGGATAATATGAAGACAATCCTTTATGATCTTAATATTAAGAAGATCATAATAGATATAGACATATAGGCTCATCACTGCCAATAACAATTTTGAACGTATTGCGGACATCAGCAATGCGTTTTTTTTGTGCGGTATTAAAAATCAATGTTTTTGCCAAAATTGCAAATTTTTAGTTTTATTTTTTTATGATATGAAAATTTTAAGAAATCTGTGACCTAATAAAATAGTTTATTTTTTGTAACGGTGTAACAGAAAGATTTTGACCGTATTAAAGTTACTGAAAATCAAAAAGTTATATCCGTTACAGTTTTGTTACAGTTTGCAAAAAAAAGTGTAACAGAAACGGTCGAAACTGTAACAAGATTTGTCATCGGATGCTGATTTTCGTTCTGTTACAGTTTCGTTACAGTTTCGTTACAGTTTAAAAACGCTATAACTTTCTGATTATCAACTCTGTTACACTGTTACAGTTTTTTCGATAAACTATGATTTCGGCGGAAATTTTGTCTTCAGTTTTCTAATAAGATTTTATTACAAAATTGTGTTTTTGCCTTTCACCTAAAATTGTCAAAAATTGACTGTTTTTATATTTTTTTATTGTGGATAAGTTTTTGTATTATTT
>JALTDM010000018.1 GCA_027074135.1 Bacteroidales bacterium | reverse complement strand
AATCCCGATATTCCGGTAATCATAATTTCAGGGCACGGAAATATAGAAACAGCCGTAAACTTTATCAAACAAGGTGCTTACGACTACCTGGAGAAACCTTTTGACAGGCTCGACCGCCTTATGATAAGCATACGGAATGCTACTGAAAAGAAACAACTTGTTTCTGAAACCAAACGCCTCAAAAAGAAAGTAAACAAAAAATATGAAATCATCGGAGAGTCGCCAGCTATTAAGCAAGTAAAGGACTTAATAGAAAAAGTAGCTCCAACCGAAGCAAGGGTGCTGATTACAGGCAGTAACGGCACGGGTAAAGAACTTGTTGCCCACTGGATTCACGAAAAAAGTAACAGGTCGTCAGGTCCGTTTGTAGAAGTTAATTGTGCGGCAATTCCTTCTGAACTTATTGAGAGTGAGCTGTTCGGCCATGAAAAAGGTGCTTTCACTTCAGCAATTAAGCAGCACAAGGGTAAGTTTGAACAAGCAAACGGCGGTACATTGTTTTTGGACGAAATAGGCGATATGAGCCTTAGTGCACAGGCAAAGGTGCTCAGGGCTTTGCAAGAGAATAAAATTTCGCGTGTGGGCGGTGACAAATTAATTCCCGTAGATGTAAGAGTAATAGCTGCTACAAACCAGGATTTGGAAAAAATGATTGAGGAAAAGAAATTCAGATTGGACCTATACCACCGCATAAGTGTAATAAAAATAAAAGTGCCCGACCTCAAAGACAGGTTGGAAGACATACCGCTTTTGGTAAATCATTTTGTAAATTTGATTTCCGACGAATACAATATGCCTCAAAAAACTTTTGATGATTCTGCCATTGAGCAGTTGCAAAAATATGAGTGGAAAGGTAATGTGCGTGAGCTCAGAAATGTGGTAGAAAGGCTTATGATTTTGGGAGATAAAACAATTACTGCCGAAGATGTGAAAATATATTTGTAAATGGTTAGTTATCAATTTGTTTTGTTGTTGATATTGATATAATAACTTTATATGATAATTATCCTTATTTCCCCATAACATCTTGTTAATAAAGTGTTTAATGTTGTTTTACACCCTTGTTACCTGCAAGCTAAGAAAAGATGAAGTATGGTAAAATTATAAATTCTACTTTTAAAATAATCTAAATTCAAGTAATTAATGC
>JALTDM010000017.1 GCA_027074135.1 Bacteroidales bacterium | reverse complement strand
ATTCTTTAGGATGGGTTTTGAAGGGACTAGTGATAACAGCCTTTCATGTTGTTTTTGCTGGCATATTCCAGAATTTATCTGCCCTGATTCTCAGAACCCCATTTGATACCTTGTTCTATCAGAAAGCGGCAGATCATGGTTCTTATGTTGATGAATATACAGTTTTACGGGAAATATCCCTTAATTCTGGAAGGGCAGTGATGGCTGTTCTGGCCATGGTTTTTATTTTCTTTTTTGGTATCCGAGCATCTTTTTATTTAGCTGCTGTCTTTAGTCTTTTAGTGAATTTATTATAAATATTTATGAAATACGACTTAATAGTAATAGGAGGAGGTCCCTCAGGAATGATAGCAGCTGGAAGAGCAGCAGAAAATGGTGCCAAAGTTTTATTATTAGAAAAAAATAATATTTTAGGAACAAAATTATTACTCACTGGAAAAGGGAGATGTAATTTAACTCATGCCGAGTTTAATAATAGAGAATTAGCAAAACATTTTGGGAAAAATGGAGATTTTTTGCTATCTCCTCTAAGTAAATTCGATGTCCAGAATACTATTCAGTTTTTTAACAAGCTTGGCTTAGTGACAAAAACAGAAAGAGGAAAAAGAGTATTTCCTCAAAGCGATAAATCTTCTGATGTCCTTAGGGTTTTGATGAAATATTTGAGAAAGAATAAAGTAGAAGTTAGAACTCAAGCAAATGTAAATAAATTTATTATTTCTCAAAACAAAATTGAAGAGGTTGTTTTGTTAGGAAGAGAAAGGGTGCAAGCTCAGAATTATGCCATATGTACCGGAGGGAAAAGTTATCCTGATACTGGCTCAGATGGTAGGGGCTATCAATGGTTAAGAAAAATGGGGCACACCATTATTCCCCCTCGACCAGCTTTAACTTCGATAATAGTAAAAGAAAAATGGGTAAGACAATTAGAGGGATTAAGTTTGAAGAATGTAAATATTATCTTATGTCAGGCAAGGCGTAAAGTTGATGAACGTTTTGGAGAAGCATTGTTTACTGCTCGAGGAATGAGTGGCCCTATTATTATAGATATGAGTAAGCATATTGGGCAATTACTAAAAAAAGGAATAGTAGAGCTAGTAATTGATTTTAAACCTGCTTTAACTTTTTCAATTTTGGACAGAAGAATCAGG
>JALTDM010000016.1 GCA_027074135.1 Bacteroidales bacterium | reverse complement strand
CTTTAACACCAGTGGTAAATCCACTGCAAAGATATATAAATTTATGAAACTAAAAGGTTTTATTTAAAATTTTTACTAATTTTCTTGTCCTCCGATTCCTTCAAATTTACCAAGTTTGGTAAAATGTAGTTTTAATGTTTTTCCGTTTTCATTAATATCTACTATGTACCCAACAGTGTCTTTTTTGTGCATAAATAATTCAACTCCTTCTACAGTTGCTCCGTTATACTTTGTTTTTATATAATCAAAAGATTTTTGTGGTAATTTATCTTTTGATATACTTACTTCTTTAACACTGTCTGGTAAAATTTGTTCTTGTACCCAGTATGCACCAATTCCTGAGAAAAAACCTAATAATGCCCACAAAGAGATTTTTTTCAAGTACCATATAAAATCTATTTTTTCCAATCCCATAGCAGCAACACCTGCAGCAGAACCAATTATAAGAATACTACCACCTGTTCCTGCAGTATAAGCTATAAGTTCCCAAAATACGCCGTCTGTCATAAATTGAGCGTGGAATGGATCTATTGGATACATTCCCATGGCTGCTGCTACCAAAGGAACATTATCAACTACTGATGATAATAATCCTAGAACTATACTGACAGAATAAACTCCAAAATGATGATCTTTAAGTGTTTTTGCTAGTAAATCAAGGTGTCCTGCAGATTGTAATGCTGCTACTGCAGATAGAATACCTAAAAAGAAAAAGATTGTAGGTACGTCAACTCTTTTTAAAATTTGGTTTACTGTAAGTTTACATTCACCATTGTTTTCGTGTTTTTTCTTTTTGTGCATAATTTCTGTAGTAATCCATAAAATTGAAAGACCAAAAAGCATTCCTAAATATGGGGGCAAGTGTGTAAATGTCTTAAACACAGGCACAAATAAAAGTGCAGAAACGCCTAAAATCAACATAAGAAGTTGTTGATTTTTTGTTAAATAACTTTTATCTTCAGCTTCGATAGATGGTCTTGCTACTTCGCCTTTTAATGTAAAAGACATTACAATTAGAGGAATTATCATTGTAATTAAACTAGGAATAATAAGTTTTGCCATGATGTTTAGAGTAGTAATTTGTCCACCAATCCATAACATAATTGTTGTCACGTCACCAATTGGAGACCATGCACCACCGGCATTAGCTGCTAATACTACCATACTTGCAAAAAACCATCTTGTTTGTTTATCGTCAATCAGTTTTCTAAGTAAAGCAATGATAACTATTGTTGTAGTAAGGTTATCTAAAACTGATGACATGAAAAAAGTAAGGAAACTTATGACCCATAATAACTTTACTTTGTTTGTAGTCTTTATTTTATCCGTAATAATTTTAAAACCTTCATGTTGGTCAACAATTTCAACGATTGTCATTGCACCGAGCAAAAAGAATAATACCGTTGAAATGTCGGCTAGATGTTCTAATACTTCATGGTGCGTAACAAATTGTTTAATTGTTTCGGCATTAATCACAAGGTCAGGATGAGTTTCTATATATTCTCTCCAAGCTCTACTAAAATTTAAGCTTAATACATCCTGGGCGCTTAATGCATAAATAGCCCATAATGTTGTTCCCAACAACAGGGCGGTTGCTGCTTTATCCACTTTTAGTGGATGTTCTAATGCGATGGCAGTGTATCCCAGTACAAATAGGATTGCCATAATGATGAATACTGCACTCATTTTTCTCCGTTTTTAGTTTTTAATAATTTTCGGCACAAAAATAATTTAATAGATTAAATAAAAATGTTTTATATAAAACTTTTAGCATATTTTTTAAGTTATTGCAAATTAGCAAGTAGTAAAGTATGTGAAAAAATAGATTATTTTTTAGGTAAATTTAAAGTAGTATTTCTTCTTTTCCTTCACGAATAATTTCTATTTCGTCTTTAGTTAAATCTATAATTGTACTGGGGGTAATTCCTCCGGGTCCACCATCGATTACGGTCTCTACAATTTTTTTGTATTCTTCATGAATAAGTTCCGGATCCGTAGGATATTCAATTATGTCATCTTTGGATATTAATGAAGTGCTTAGAATAGGATGTCCCAATTGTTTGACAATTTCTTGGGCAATTTTGTTTGAAGTAACTCTTATCCCAACGGTTTTTTTATTTGTTTTAAAATGTTTAGGAACCTCGTTGTTTGCTTCAAGTATAAATGTAAATGGCCCGGGTGTGTTTTTTTTAATCAGTTTGAAAATAGAATTGTTTAATGGTTTTGTAAAGTCTGACAAGTGACTCAAATCCCTGCACACAAATGAAAAATGTGCTTTGTTAATATCAAGATGCTTGATTTGTGCAATTCTTTCTATTGCCTTAGGTTTGTAAATGCTGCAACCGAGTGCATAAACTGTATCGGTGGGGTAAATAATCACCCCACCTTTTTCTAGTATTTCCACTATGCCGTGTATCCTCCTCGGGTCAGGGTTGTCAGGATGTATTTTTATCAGCATAGTTATTATTTATTAAGTTTATGATAATCGTCAAGGAATTTTTGCAATCCAATATCTGTAAGTGGGTGTTTCATCAAGCCCATAATGGCATTAAGTGGAGCAGTAACAACATCAGCACCAATTCTCATACATTCTACTATGTGCATAGTGTGGCGGATGGAAGCTGCCAATACTTGTGTGTCGTAACCGTAATAATTAAACACATGCACAATATCTTGGATAAGTTGTAATCCGTCCGATGAAATATCATCGAGCCTGCCTACAAATGGTGAAACATAAGTAGCACCTGCTTTTGCTGCAAGCAAAGCTTGACCAACATTAAAAATAAGCGTGCAATTAGTTTTAATTCCTTTTGAAGACAAATATTTAATGGCTTTGATACCGTCTTTAATCGCGGGAATTTTTACGACAATTTGTTCGTGAAGGGCTGCAAGTTCTTCACCTTCTCTAATCATACCTTCAAAGTCGGTAGAAATTACTTCGGCACTTACATCTCCACCATCAACAATTTCACAGATTGTTTTATAATGGTTCATTATATTTTCTTTGCCGCTTATGCCTTCTTTTGCCATAAGCGACGGATTGGTGGTAACACCGTCGAGTATTCCCAAATCGTTTGCTTCTTTTATTTGTTCCAAATTTGCAGTGTCAATAAAAAATTTCATATCGCAATAGTTTTTTTGTTTGTCACAAAGTTAAATCATTTTTTTTCAAAAAATCATAATCTCAACTTTTGTGAAAAGAAAGACGAAAAACGATTTTTAAGTTATCTTTGCAAAGTCATAAAGTTTGAAAATGATGTACGGAAGCATAAAAGAAACAAGGCAAAAATTGATTGGTGGTGAAGTCAAATTGCCTGAAATTGTTAAACATTTTATAGAAAAGATAAATGAAAGAAACAGTGAACTTAATGCCTTTTTGGAAGTGTTTGAAGATGAGGCATTGAGCAGGGCGAAAGAGATTCAAAAGAAGATAGATGAAGGTAAAGCAGGTAAATTGGCTGGTGCTGTTATCGGGTTAAAAGACAATATTGTATATAAAAATCATAAAGTAACGGCTTGTTCTAAGATTTTGGAAAATTTCGAGTCGTTGTTCAGTGCTACTGTTGTAGAAAGAGTTTTGGCAGAAGATGCTATAATTATCGGTAGGCTCAATTGTGATGAGTTTGCAATGGGCAGTGCCAATGAAACTTCATACTTTGGTGAAGCCAATAATCCTTGGGATACAGAAAGGACTCCGGGTGGTTCTTCCGGGGGTGCATCTGCAGTTGTTGCAGCAGGAATGTGTAATGCTGCTTTGGGAAGTGATACAGGAGGCTCTATCAGACAGCCGGCATCGTTTACGGGTATTGTTGGTCTAAAACCTACTTATGGCAGAGTTTCACGTTATGGGCTTATTGCTTATGCTTCATCGTTTGACCAAATAGGTCCTTTGACAGGTAATGTTGAGGATTCGGCTCTTATTCTTGAAGTTATTGCAGGTCGCGATAAAATGGACGCAACATCATCGTCAAGACAAGTGGAAAAATTTTCTGAAATTAATATTAATTTTGAAAAAGGTCTGAAAATAGCTTACATAAAAAATATAATTGACCATCCTTCATTATCGGAAGATGTCAGGAAAAGTTTTACAGAACTTATCAGCGATTTAAAAGATAGAGGTTTTACTGTTGAACCTGTTGATTTCCCATATATTGATTACATGGTACCAACTTATTATGTGTTAACAACTGCAGAGGCATCGTCAAATTTGGCAAGATATGATGGTATTCATTACGGCTACCGTAGTCTGAATGCTTATGATTTGGAATCCACTTATGTTAAATCACGCAGCGAAGGTTTTGGTTTGGAAGTTAAACGCAGGATAATGACGGGAACATTTGTGCTTAGTGCGGGGTATATTGACCAATATTATGGTAAGGGTCAAAAAGTCAGGAGGTTAATAGCTGATAAAACCAATGAAATTTTTGGTAGATATGATTTTATAATTACACCAACTACGCCGCATGCTGCGTTTGTACACGGCTCGAAAGGAGATGATCCCATAAAAATGTATTTGGAAGATATTTTTACCGTGCACGCAAACATTGCGGGAATTCCTGCAATAAGTGTACCGTTGCACTTAAATAGTGAAGGTCTACCGTTCGGGACACAAGTTATGGCTCCAAAGTTTGAAGAAAAGAAAATGTTTGATTTTGCAGCATTTTTGGAAAAAGAATTAAAAAAGTATTGACATGAATTGGGTGATTGAAATTTTTATGATAATAGTTCCGCCGAGTATTGTCGGAGTCGTTGTTTATTATGTGATAAAAAAAATGCTTGAAGAAAATGAGCTTAAACGCTTGTGGGAATATCGCAAAGCAAACCAAAAAGTGATAACACCTTTGAGATTGCAGGCATATGAGAGGCTTACCATTTTGCTTGAGCGAATATCCATTCCAAGTTTGATAGTTAGGCTTAATGCCCCGGGAATGACAGCAGGCAGGCTACACCGTGATATGATTAAAGCTGTAAACGCAGAGTACGAACATAATTTGTCGCAGCAAATTTATGTATCCCGTGATGCGTGGATTGTGGTAAAGAATGCAAAAGAGAATACCCTTAAATTTATAAATCTTGTAGCAAAACGGATTGATCCTAATGCTCCTTCAATGGATTTGATTAAAGCCCTTACCGACGAAATAATGAACAGCAAGTCAACAGCTTCTGAAGTTGCTCTTGATTTTATAAAAAAGGAAGTGCGCAGGTTGTTTTAATGTAGCAATCCTTGTTGGATATTTATAACCACACGGTAGAATTGTGCGGAACGGATGTTCTGAAAAACTACAAAACTGCAGTCTTATTTTCTATTCTTGCGATAGAATCGCAGGTATTTATAACCACACGATACAATCGTGCGGGAGCGGGGGATTGGTATATTTTGTTCTACCGTAACAACAAATATGACACGGTACTGCCTGCTACTAGATATGCTGCAACTTGAATTAAATAACTTTTTTCACATTTATCCGCAAGCATTATCAACAGTAAAATTATATTGGTTGCGGCGGCGAGAAGAACGGAATCATACTTGGTTTGATGACCTAAAGCCGTAAGTATTACAGCTCCATACCAAATAATTTTATTTTGCAGGAAAAATATTCTTAACATTTTCTTTGTGTATGTAAGTTTATCAGGCATGTATTTAATTTCCAAATATATAAGCAAAATAATTAAAATCAAGCTGCTGTAAATAAAAAAAATCCTGTTTGTGGAAATGCCTGTTTTGTTGTATAAGATTGCCGATAAAACCAGCAAACTTCCCGGGAGTATGTCTTTATATACAGTTTTTTCGCTTGTCAATACTTTTTGCATAACTTTTTTATTTGTTAAGTCTGCTTATTTCAAATACAATACCAGCTTTAAAAAATCTTCCCGGCATTGGAATCCATCCAAAGTCATAATATTCTTCTCCCGTTACATTGTCAGCTTCTGCAAAAATCGTAAGCAAACCTCTTTTGTATAAGAGTTTTACGTTTAGTAAGTTTACGGGAGTATAGTTCATGTAAATACTGTTTTTGTCGTAAAATCCTCCGTTTCTATGCTTTGATATGAAATTTACATCAAGATAAAACATGCGGTTGTATGAAAATGTTATGAGAGATGAGATTTTATATCTTAAATAATTGTTGGCATAATAAGAAATGTAATCAAAGTCGTTTTTGGTGATGTATTGGTATGACAAGGATATACTTTTTACGGCAAATTTGCTCTCAAAAAAGTTTTGAAGTTGAAGTTGTGTATTTATATCTATCCCTGTTGTATTTACAATGGCGGAATTGTTGATAAAATAAAGCGTATCGTTATTATTGAATTGTGCAAGGTCTATAAAGTTTTTTGTTTTTCTGCGGAAAACTGCAAGGTTTAGCATTCCAAAGTCGTTTAATACCTTAAAGCCTGCTTCGTAAGTATTGGCTTCTTCAGGTTTTAATTCAGGGTTCCCTTTTACTGTGGGTGATAAATAATATAGCTCCGTAAAACTCGGTATTCTGAAGGATGAGGAATAGTTTGCATAAAATTTAACACCTTTGAAAATTTTGTAAGACAAATTTAATTCGGGATAAAACCGTGTAGAATATTCATTATTCGCATTTACGAAGAAACCGGCATCTCCGTAAAACTTTTCTATGTTTACTTCTTGGTTTACAAAGAAATAGCTGTTTTGCCTGGATGAAAATTTATTTACGCTGTCGCCTTTTATGTAACGTGTTTCTTTTGATGTTTCGCCCAATCTGTTGCTTATTATGCTTTCGGCTTTGTAGCCGCCTCCGAAAGATGTTTTACCTATGGGTGTCATCACAAAGAACGGGAAATCTAGTCCTGTGAGTTGGGTCAGGTGTAAGTTTTCGTAAAATGACGGATCAAACCGTTTCAGTAAAAAGTCGTCATAATGGGCTTTGTAAAAGAGGGAAGGGCTGTATTTAATGTTTTCTCCGCCGATATATTGCAATGATGCTATGTATGTTTCGGTAGATTCATACATTTCGGGAAATTTTGGGCTGTAAAATTTATTGGCACCGAATTGCTTGTTTTTATAACCGAAAAGCCCGTAAATTTTAGATTTCTCACCTGTTTTTACAAAAGGTTGTATAAGCAAATTGTGTATTCTGTAGTCTGTATTTTCCATGTAGCCGTCAGATGCTTCTTTGCTTGTGGATAAAGTTATTCCGGCTTTATTTCCCGAGGCTTCTGTTTTTGTGCCGAGAATGTATGAATTGTAGCTGCCTCCTTCAGCATAAAATTTAGCAGAATATGAATTGGTGAAATTGTAGGTTGTAATATTTAAAGCACCATTGAAAGAGTTAGGTCCGTAAAGTGCCGCACCGGGTCCGTATAGCAATTCCACCTTGCTTATGTCATATTTTGTAAGCGGTAAATCAAGGTTGTGGTGTCCTGTTTGGGGGTCGTTCACAGGAATACCGTTTAGCAAAATCAATGTCTGTTCGAATGTTCCGCCTCTTATGTTTATATCGCTTTGTACATCGCTTATACCCCTGCGACGTATGTCCACTGTTGTATAATTGTCTATAACATCATTTATTGTAGATGCGGGAATTTCATTCAATTGTGATTTGGGTATAACAAGAAGTGTTCTTGTATTCTCGGAATATGATTTAGGTGTGTGAAACTCACTTATAACTAGTTCTTTCAGTTTTATGAAATAGTTTGCTGTATCCTTTTCCGCTTTTTTTTTATTTGTTTGGGCAATAAGTAAAAAAGGTGAGAGTGCAATAAATAAAAAAACTAATACCTTTTGGTTAGTCATTTTCTTCTTTTTTGTCCTCTTTTTTATTGTTGTCGAACAAATGTAATTGATGCCCCATCTTCAGTTCTTTGGTTTCCAGGTATTTTTGGTTGTATTTGTTTGGTTTTATAATAATGGGAACGATTTCTACTATTTCCAAACCGTAGGCTTCCAATCCGACTCTTTTTACGGGGTTGTTGGTCATAAGTCTCATTTTCTTTACACCCAGATCCCTGAGAATTTGTGCCCCAATACCATAATCTCTTTCATCGGGTTTAAATCCCAGATGAACATTAGCTTCTACAGTGTCAAGTCCTTCGTCTTGAAGCTGATAAGCTTTTATTTTGTTCATAAGTCCTATTCCGCGACCTTCTTGATTCATATAAACAATTACGCCTTTACCTTCTTTTTCAATCATTTCCATTGCTTTGTGCAACTGTTCTCCACAGTCGCACCTCAATGATCCGAAAATATCACCTGTAACACAAGATGAATGTACTCTTACGAGTACTGGTTCGTCAGGTTCCCACGTGCCTTTGACGAGGGCAGCGTGTTCCAGTCCATTTGATAATTGTTTGTAAGGAATAATGTAGAAATTACCGTATTTGGTGGGGAGTTTTACTTTTACTCCTTTTTCTATAAGGCTTTCGGATTTCAACCTGTATTCAATCAAATCTTTTATTGATATGATTTTAAGATTGAATTTTTCTGCAATTTTCACAAGTTGAAGCAGTCGTGCCATAGTGCCGTCATCATTCATTATTTCCACAAGTGCTCCGCCAGGTGTTAGTCCTGCCAATCGTGTAAGGTCAACGGTTGCTTCGGTATGTCCGGCTCTTCTCAAAACACCTTTGCTTTTGGCTTTTAGTGGAAAAATATGTCCAGGTCTGGCAAGGTCTTCGGGTTTTGTTTTGGGGTCAACAAGTGCTTTTATAGTACGAGCCCTGTCTTCTACCGAAATTCCCGTAGTCATACCTGGGGCAATTAAATCTACCGAAACGGTAAACGGTGTTTCGTGCAGTGCGGTATTTTTTCCCACCATCAAATCTAAATCTAATTCTTCACATCTTTCTTCGGGTAGTGCCGCACAAATAAGTCCGCGACCGTATTTTGCCATAAAATTTACCTTTTCTGGTGTGATGAGTTCCGCTGCTGTAACAAAATCACCTTCATTTTCACGGTTTTCATCATCAACCACTATAATTATTTCACCTTTTCGGATAGCATCTATGGCTTCTTCTATTGTGTTAAGTTTTATATCGTCAGTCATAATTATCTTATGTTCTAAATTCGCATCAAAAGTAATATTATTTTTGTTTGGTTATGCAATAAAACAGCACAATGGAGTTTAATCTGTTTCGGTGAAAGGGTTGTGCCATTGCCAACCTGTTTTACCTGTTTGCCTATAGTGTTCAAGTCTTCTAATTGTTATTTCAGCAAAAACAGGATCTACATCAAAAGTGTAAACTTTTCTGCCTGTAAGTTCTCCTGCTATTAGTGTTGTACCAGAGTGTGCAAAAAAGTCTGTAATTAAATCTCCGGGTTTGGATGATGTTTCAATAATGCGTGTTATTGCTTTTATGGGTTTTTGTGCGTAACAACCCGGAACATTTTCTTCCATTCTGTAAAAAACTTGCTGTATGTCCACCCAGACATTACCCGGGCGAATGGTGTTGGATTTGCTTCGTTGTGATGTGTCTGTTTTTTTACCTTTAACTTTTTTGTAATATCCGCCTTTTAGAATTTTGGGTATATCTGTGTAAACTACATTAAACTGTGGATTCCCTTTTATATAGTGCAAAAGTTCTTGCCTTATCCACATCCAATTTTTTTGAGTACCGTAACCACGTTGGTTTCTCATTGTTATAAAGTTACGAGGTTTTAGTTCAGAATAATCTCGCATAAGAATCATAAAGTCGGGTAGTGGTTGGAAATTCTCACGGTAATCGGCACCAAGCCACACATAAAAATGTGCATTTTCGTCTAAAATTTGTAATGACGAGTTAATCCATTTTTTTGAAAATTCTATGTATTTTTCAATTTTTATTTTGAATAAGTGCTTGGTGTTTACATTGCCTACATCTATATTGTAAGGCGGGTCATTTATTAAAAGTGTTGCCCGTTGTCCGTCAAAGAGTTTTTTCACGGCTTCCGGATATGTAGCATCAATTACTCCTACTTTATGCCCTGAGATAGGGTCTGTCCAAACTTCTCCGTAATTTAACCTGCAATATTTTAGTAATTTATTATGTAAGTTTGTATCTGTATCTATTCTGCCTAGCCTTTCTTTTGTTCTGTTTCCCATAAATCAGTGTAAAATTGTTATTTTTTCTTGCTTACACATTTTACCACTTTTGTCGTAAACTGTCAAAACATAAATACCGTTTTCCAAATTTATTGTTTCAAATGTTTTTTTATTTATTTCTATCTGTTTGTTGCCTGTTATGTTTGTTAGCGTTGCTTGTGAAAATGATTTGCAATTAATATTTACCGTTTTGTGTGTCGGATTTGGATAGATTGTAATGGTTTGGTTTAGAATGTGTTCTGAAGGGGTTGGATAAGAAAACTTTAAATAAAATAATCCTGCGGGAGAGTCTGAATTACCTTCAGTTGTTACAAAATAATTGTTGGTGTCAATAGGTGCTATTGCTTCTATTTGGAAAGTAAAACTAGATGGTATTTGAATTGCGTTGCGGATTATTTCTCCTTCCGAAAAATTTTTTCCTTCAAAGTTTTTTATTTCAATAATAAACGGATAAGTAAAAGTATATCCTGTTAATACTATTTTATCATTGTTTAATGTTGCTCCGGTTATTAGTCCTTGTGCATTTATGCTGTCTTTTTTCTCTATGGAATAATTGCCCGGTTGTTTCGGTAGGCTGTAAATATTGGTCCACTTATTTCCCCAGTTTTTTGTGAAAATATACAAACTGTCATTGTATGCAATTAATGCTTCGGCATCATAATTTGTGTGATATTGATTTGGAGTAAAGTCGGTTTGGTCTGCGTAAGAAAAATTTATTATGTCCGCGTTAACACTATCTTTTTGTAGTACCGAATCAATGACAACTTTGTATATTTTTAAATCAGTTCTAATGCAGGAATTATTACCAATATCTGCTATGTAAATAAAATTAGAGTCTTTACAAATGTCTTCCCAATCTGTATTTTCTGCGTTTAATATGGTAATTTTTCTGATTATTTCGCCGTTTGCCGTGTCAATTTCATATAATGCAGGTTCTCCTCCCGAGTCGTTGTGTGTTAGTAATTTATCATTTATGTAAACCAAACCCGAGGTTTCGGATATGATATTAGGCAATGAGCATATCGAATCTATTTGTTGAGAATATGCTAAAATGTTGTATGTTATGAAGATAATAAAAAAATAAATAGAATATTTTTTCATGCTTAGGGTTTACAATTTAATTACCAAAGTTAGAAAAAAAATTGAAAAAGAAATAAGGCTTAAAATTTTGGAGATTATAAAAAAGAGGTTATAAGGTTATTAAAATAAAAAAAGGGGAAAATCCCCTTTTTTTGAACTATTTTGCTCCCCAGCCTGGACTCGAACCAGGGGCCTACTGATTAACAGTCAGTCGCTCTAACCAACTGAGCTACTGGGGAGTGTCAAAGAGCAATTGCTTAATTGCAGATGCAAAGAAAGTATATTTTTTTTAATCTGCGATATTTTTTTGACAGAAATTTTAATTTTTTTTGATATAATTGTTAAGCCTTTTGGGTTTCAATTATTTGTGTGTTTTTAATTCCCATTATCGTTATGTCGTCGGTTTGAGGATAACCATTCTTCCATTCCTTCAAAGTTTTTTCCAGTATTTGCTTTTGTTGTTTTACTGGTAAGTTAAATATCTTAGAGAGTAAGTTTTTTAATTTTTTCTTTGTAAACTTTTTATTGTTTTCTCCTCCGAATTGGTCTTGATATCCGTCAGACATCAAGTAAACCATATCATTTTGTAATATTTCTACTTTAACTTGTGTGAATGGGGTCATTATCTGATATTTACCTATTGGCATTCTGTCAGGTTTAAATTCATATAGTTTATATTTTTCTTTATGTTCACTTATAACTTTATTTGAATCTGGTGTATCAATTATTTTTAAATCTTGCTTATCTGAGGTTCTGAGTAGATATATAGGATTATTTGCTCCTGCATATTCCAGAGTATTTTGTTGTATATTCAGTGTGATTATTGCCATATCCATTCCATCCTGAGTATCGTATTTTTCTTGCTGGGCGAAAATGTCAATAATACCGTTTCTCATAAACTCCAAAATATCTTTAGGAGTTGTAATTTGTTCATTTATAATTGCCTCTTTTAGTAAGCTTAACCCTAACATACTCATAAGAGCACCAGGTACTCCGTGACCTGTGCAGTCAGCAACAGTTATGATTATTTTATTGTGGACTTTACGCCACCAATAAAAGTCTCCACTAACAATATCTCTTGGTTTGAAAATTATGAAATATTCAGATAAAATTTGTTTTAAGTATGATTTTGAGGCTAAAGATGCTTTTTGTATGCGTTGAGCATAAGTAATACTACTTCTTAATTCTTTATGAATTGCCTCAATTTTTGCTTTTTGTTCTTCTAATAGTTTATTAGATCTCTTTTTTTGTCTTAAGTTTAGATAAATTACAACAGCAAGTAGCATCATGAGAAGGATTACTCCAATAAGAGCTTTTCTTTGAACATCTTGTTTTGAAAGTAAAATTCTTTGTTTTTCCAATTCTTGTTCTTTCTTTTCTACTTGATATTTTGTTTCTAATTCTTCTAATGCTTTCACTTTATCTAAGTTGAAAATAGAATCTTTAACTTCTGTGAAAAGCTTGTGATAATAAAATGCTTTTTCATAATTTTTTGTTTGTTCATATATTTTATATAGGGTTTTATATACATTTTTTTCTCCAGGCAATGCGCCAATTTTCTTTGCTATTTTTATTGCTTTTTTAGCATTTAATATAGCTTTAGGATATAAATGTCTTGATGCATATAAATCAGCTAGGTAATTGTATGTTTCTATTATTCCGTTTTTATCATCTAGATTTTTTCTGAGTTTTAGAGCTTCATTAAAATATTGAATGGCATTGGTATAATTTCCAATTCTTTCATAGCTTCTACCTATATTTGAATATGCTTCTGCCAATCCACTTTTATTTTGTAAATCTGAGTATATTTTAATTGCTTCTTTAAATTCCTTTATAGCTTTTTCATATTGTTTAATATCATTATATATGGAACCTATATTAGAATATGTTTTAGCTGTTCCCAGTTTATCTCCCATTTTCTTTAATAATTCCAAAGCATTATTATAATATTTTAAGGCTTGTTTATCGTTTCCTTGGTCTGCATGTATATTACCTATATTCCCATAGCTTTTTGCCATTCCACTAGTATCTTTTATTCCCTTGTAAAAATTAAGTGATTTTTGTGCATAGGCTAGTGCTTTACTGTAATTCCCAATATTAATATTGATTGCGCTTAACACTTGATATGTACTTGCAAGTCCTTTTTTGTCTCCAACTTTGTTAAATTCCGGTAGAGCTTTTTTTAATTTGGTTACTGCATTTTTAAAATCTCCTTGCATTAGATATATTATTCCGATATTTTTCAATGCGTTAGCTTGTGCAAGATCATTATTTAGATTTTTACTGTATTCTAATGATTTATTGTAGTAATCCAAAGCTTCATCATATTTACTCATATAAAATAAAGAGTTACCTATTTGTCTTAAAATTTCTGGAGTACGGTTTTGATAATTATTTTTAGCTGCTATATCCAATGCTTTTTTGAAAAGTATTAGTGAAGTATCCGGAGCTGTTTTAAAAAATTTTTTTCCGAGTTCAGTTAATTTATTTATTTGTACTGAATCCGGATATTTATAAAGGTTAGGTATTACACTTTTAATGTATGTATTTTTGGCAAATGCACTGTGATAAATTAAAATAAAAATTAAAGTGTATAAGAATATTTTTTTCATTATAGTTGTATTCCTAATATTGTAACATCATCTACTTGTTCGTAATCTTTTTTCCAATTCTCAAATTC
>JALTDM010000015.1 GCA_027074135.1 Bacteroidales bacterium | reverse complement strand
TATTCAAAAAACATTTCACTTTTTACTACAGTTAAAAAAGCAGTTGATAATCTGTTCCAATCATCAAACAAAAAGTTTTTACGCCTTGTAAACGAATCGGTAAAAGATATTTTGGGACATAAACTTGGAGACGATGATATTGAAAGAGCATTGAAACAATTTACTCTAAATATTAATGCTGATTTTCACGAAACCGACTATATATCAGAAACGGAAGATAAAACTAAAAATGTAGAAAAAATATGGACAATAGAAAATCAATTCAGAGATGGGAAATGGGATAAAAGTTTTAATCTATACAATAAATTGATTGCAGAGCTTAAAAATACCGGTTTAATTTTTACAGAGAAACCTACCAAAAGGTATGTCAGTATTTTATTTAACTCAAAAAGTTTTTGCCAAGTTTGTGGATTGAGGTCGGGACTGAAAATTTGGTTAAATCTTGATATGAGTGAACTTTCGGAAGAAGAAAGTCTAAAAGTTCGAGATGTTTCACATGTAGGTCATTGGGGAATGGGAGATATAGAAATTTTTATTAAAAATGAAAGTGAAATCAACAATATACTGGGCATTATTGCTAAATCATATAAAAAAATTTCTAAAATTTAGAAGCACACTAACCAGCTTTTCCACCCGACCCCCGATAAAAAGAATCGGGGCAGGCGCGAAAACGGTGCGGATTTTTTTGGTATTTTTGGGTTTTTCGTTGTCGTGTTAGTTTGTTGTTTAACAGTAGTGCAGTAATATAAATTTTTTAATAATTTTAGGTTGTGGTTTTTCAGTCCGGCATTGTTGTTTAGGGCGGACGGGTGAAAAGCGACGCCGTTAGCTACCAAAAATATATAAGGGAAATAAATATGCAAAAGAAAATCAGAACTCTTGTTTTAGTACTTATAAGTTCACTTTCAATTTATGCTCAAAGTGAAAATATAAGGTCTCCTTTTTTATCTGTTCATTCTGGAGTTTTTCTTACTTCAGTAGATAATTTCGATAAAACTTATGACTCTCAGTTAGGATTAGTATATGGTTTGGGCGTTGGATTTCCATTATCAACAAGGTCATATTTGTACGGCAAAGCATCTTTGTTTTCAAAAAATGGTACTCCAACAGTTCGAACTTATAATTTTGTAAATGGCACACCTGTTTTAGTTTCAGAAAAG
>JALTDM010000014.1 GCA_027074135.1 Bacteroidales bacterium | reverse complement strand
GATTATAAAAGAAATGGAAGAGATATGGATTGCACAAAAACCTGGGAATTAAACAGCATAACAAAATAAACCAACGTGTAAAAATTTTCTATTGAATAAGTGCCAATAATGTGTTATCTAAAAAGCCCGTACATAATGTACGGGCTTAAAGGAGAAAAAATGAAAAACATTTATGGTAAGGAAATATGCATATCCTTGCCTATATCGGTAAGGTTTATAGTAAATGTACCTTCCCCTTCATTATCTTTGGCATTCATAACAACCCTTGTTGTATAGTCCTTATATTCACCTCTATTAATTATCCAAATGTCAGAATTCAAAACTCCTTCGTTACCTTCATCTTCTCCTTTTGCAAATATATGGTATTTGTAAGTAGGGTATCCGTTTACTGTTTCAGAACCAACTCTTTTTATGGAATATTTTACATCTTTTCCTGTAATTGTTTTATTAAAATCTTCTATCGTGTTGTTCATCATTGTTTCTGCGAAGCCAAGAGTGCTTTTTGTCATTGCCTGCACACTACTCTCAGGAAGATCCATCCATTTATCATTCCCGCTTCTCATTTTTGCCTTTCCACCGGCCACGTAGAGTTCAAATTGTACTTTATTGTCATTACCATACATAGTGATATGTTGTTCTTTACCGAAGTCGTCCTGAATTACAACAATTTTTCCACTTTCTCCGTTGCTCGATTTCATTTCTATTATACCCTTGTAGCTTTTCAGCTTAGAAGTACTCTTGATTGTGTCATTTACGCTTTCTTTTTTCTTTAACGTTAGCGTAGTGGAAGATTGATCTCCTGCTTTAAGTGAAATATTTTGACTTGCGGAATCATACCCGTCTTTTGAGGCCTCAATCTGATAATCTCCCGGCGTAAGTGTATCGAATATGGTTTTTCCGTTAGCATTAGTCATATTGCTATTTTCTCCCACATTTACTTCGGCACCTTCTATGGCCTGTCCGTTGCTACTTTTTACGGTTACCGTAAGATGTGCTGAGGTAGGTGTAATGCTTGAACCTCCGTTGCTTGAACCTCCCCCACAACCTGAAAATACTACAACTGCCATAACAATTGCTATAGCAAATACTATTAGTTTCTTTTTCATATTACCCCCCTTAGGATTTATTTGTTGTATTATACTATTAGAAAAGGTAATTTGCAAAC
>JALTDM010000013.1 GCA_027074135.1 Bacteroidales bacterium | reverse complement strand
TGAATGAAGTAACATCTTCGAGTATTGATCTGGATGAGGTTTCCAATAAATCTTTTGCAATATTAAGGCAATTGAGGATAAACCATCCTATGGAAGACATATATAAGCTTTTAAGAGATGCAAAATCGGAGATAGAGCAGACAATAAAAAATGCTATGGAGAGGGGCGAGATATCCTCATCGGATGTTTGGGATAGAAACTATGCGCCCGTTCCAAACACAGATCCGCAGAAATACAAAACAAGGTTTACAGATTTTGTGAAAAAATATATTCAGCCTATCGAGGATAAGTATCTATCAAAGAACGACAAATTCAAATTTTTTCTTCTTGTTGACAACAACGGATACGCAGCTGCGCACAATTCAATATATGACCAGCCGCTGACAGGTAATTATGAAAAAGATTTGACAGGAAATAGGTCAATGAGAATGTTTGACGATAAAACGGGTTTGGCAGCCGGACAAAATACGGAGCCGCTGCTGGTTCAGACATATATGAGGGATACAGGCAATGCAATGTATGACATATCAGTTCCTATTTATATAGAGAGTAAACACTGGGGCGGATTAAGGATAGGAATGCTGGTATAGCTTGATTTTACTGATCTGTTTTTTTGATAATTCAAAAGAGATGTTTTATTTATAAGTTATTTATCTATGCAGTGTAAATTTTACGCTGAATGCAGCGAATTGAGGAGAATAGAAGTTGTGAGAAGTATAAAAATGGCTGTTTTGATTGTACTGATTGCAGTGCTCCCTATAATGGTTTCTGCAGAACCTGTAAAAATATTTATGGTGCAGAGCTATTCGGAGGATGATCTGTGCGGTGTTCCTCAGCTTAGAGGGGCTGTGGATACTTTAAAGAGGGCTGGTTTTAATAAAAACAACGCTGTGTTTTATACATTTTTCATGCATACAAAAACAAAGAATATAACAAAAGAGCAGATGGATAAAATAGCCGATAAGATATACAGCCAAATTGTTAATGTAAAACCCGATATCGTATTTTTATTTGATGATAATGCATTTAGGGAACTTGCGCCTAAACTTATCCGTAAGCACTGTGCAGTGGTTTTTTCAGGCATTAACGTGCTGCCCGAAGAGTACAACAGAACCCTGCACTTTATGGATAAAAACAGATACCCTATAGCAAACATAACCGGTGTG
>JALTDM010000012.1 GCA_027074135.1 Bacteroidales bacterium | reverse complement strand
TTTTTATGGAGACAGATTTCTTTACCATATGGTTAGGAGAATGGTTTATTACCTTATAAAGGCTTCTACCGGTGAGATAGAGGAAAAGCTTATCGTAAATCCTTTTACTTCTGAAACTCCATACACTCGTCAGGTTTTACCGCCTGAGCCGCTTTTTTTGGTCGATATTTTTTATAAAAATGCCATAAGGAGAATTGTATGAGCTTTGCTTTGGTAACCGGAGCATCAAGTGGTTTGGGAAAAGAGTTTGCTTATTTGCTTGCGGAGAAAGGGCACAATGTTGTATTGGTATCTCGCAGTGAGGATAAATTGTTGGAGATCAAAAACGATATTCAAAACAAATACAAAGTAAAGGCAATTGTTATTGCTATGGACCTTTCTGTGACAAACTCTGCCGAGTTATTATTTGAAGCTATCAAAAAACAAAAAATTTTTATTGATGTTTTAATTAACAATGCCGGTTTTGGAAAGTTTGGAAATTTTTTGCAGTATGATGCGAAAACTTATGAGAAAATGATTTTTCTTAATACAGTTACAATAACTTCGCTTGTTAGATTATTCGGAAATGAAATGGCAAATAAGGGCAAAGGTAAAATCCTTAACGTATCTTCAACGGCAGCCTTTCAGCCTTTACCGCATTTTTCAGTTTATGCTGCGACAAAATCGTATGTGTTAAGCCTATCGGAGGCAGTACACTATGAATTCAGGGATAGTGGTGTAACTGTTACTGCACTTTGTCCTGGCCCTACTGCCACAAATTTCGGAGTTACGGCCGGAACAAGAGGTACAAAAATGTTCAATCCGGGTGGTTTGATGGATGCACAAGTTGTTGCAAGGGAAGGGTTAAAAGGTTTGTTTAAAGGAGATATAGTTGTAGTACCTGGAAAATTTAATAAATTTCTTGCGTTTTTTGCCAGGCATTTGCCGGTAAAAATCATTATGTTTATAGCAAACAGAGCAATAAATTAAATTTTAATTTAATAGCCTACTTTTATTGACTAAAATGTAAAATATGGTATTATTCTACCGTTAAAGATGAAATTTTTGAAAGAGAATTTTTATAGGAGGAGTTTGTATGATGAGAATTACGAAGTTTGTAAACCCTAAAGATGTAAATAAAAAGTGGTATCTAATTGATGCGCAGGGTAGATCTATTGGTAGAGTTGCCGTGC
>JALTDM010000011.1 GCA_027074135.1 Bacteroidales bacterium | reverse complement strand
TATTAAAACAACATTAAAGAACTTCCATAAACTTGAAACCATTTTGACAACAGATACCGATAAATTACACAAAGCAAAATTATATTTCTTAAATTTTATTCTGACGCAAATTTCGAAAGATAACGATAAGCAAATAAAATCATACAATTCTAACATAATATATACAGCGGATTCTATAAAAAACATATACAAACTTATCAAGGTAGCAAAGGATTTTACAGCAAGTGGAAATACGGAAAAATCGATTTCACTACTGAACAAAGCAATCAAATTTTGTAAGAAGAAAGATTCTATGGAAAATTATATAAATGCCATAAATGTAAATTTGGCAGAAGCATATAGAAAAAATTTTGAATATGATAAAGCAATTTATTTATTAAACAATGTTATTAAAAGCAAAAACATAACAAAAAAAGATTTAGCAGGTGCTTACAGTCGTTTGTCGGCGAATTATAATGAATGCGATACATGTTGTTTGCATACATGTAAAGACTCGGTAGAAAAATATTCTTTAATGTCATTAAAAGCAGCTATAGAAATAGATGACACGAATTTAATCGCATCATCTCAAAATGAACTTGGATATTTTTATTTCAAGAAAAAGAGAAATTACAAAAAAGCTCTTTATTTCTTTATTGAGGCTCTAAAAAATTATAAAAAAATAAATTCCAGCGAAGGATATTTATCTGTCCTGATAAATATTAGTAACTTGTATTTGGCTGAAAATAAATACAAAAAGGCATTAAATATTATTTCGAAAGGTAATAACTTTTATACATTTAACACTTCTGTAAATACTTGTATGCGATTTTTTTTACAACTGGCAAATATTTACGCAAAGAATGACAAATCTTATTATGCTTATGAATATTTATCTCTTGGAAGAATGATTCAGGAAGCTCTTTTTAAAAATAAAATCAAAAAAGAATCTTTGGATTTAATAGCAAAATATGATTTAAAGTTAAAACAGGCAGAAATCAACCAAATAATGCAAAAAGAAGATAAAATGAAGCAAGAGAAATTATTAATTTCTATTGTTTTATTCTTAATAATACTTGTTTTGATTTTTGTTATTTTTAACAATAAACTTAAAAGCAAATTGCAGAAACAGAAAGAAAAAAATTTGGAACTTGAAAACAAAAATCTGCTCTGGAAAAATGAATACAAAAAGCGGGAATTGTCTTCCGCCATGGCAAATATAATGAGGCAAAATAATTTATTGGCAGAAATCAGAAGTCTATTAAGAAACAAAGAAATTAAGAAGGCTATAAACATCATCAACTTAAATACAAATATTGAAAGAAACAACCTACAAGTTTTTTTAAATAAATTTACCGAGCTCTATCCTGATTTCTTCGAAAAAATTGAAAAAAAGCATCCCAATATTACAAAGTCTGAAAAATACTTGTCTGCATTATTACTAATGAATTTAAAGTCACAAGAAATAGCGGATATTTTAAGTGTTGCACTTTCAACAATACATAAGAATCGTCAACGGTTAAGAAAAAAATTAAGCTTACCAAATAACTCTGATTTAGTCTTGTATCTTAAGGAGTTTACTAACTAATAAACATGTTTTCCTACACAATGTCTTACTCCATACCTTAGCAGGTGTCTCACCACATTTCTTAATAACTTAGGGTTACTGTCATAGCTTTGTATCTGTAAACTTTAAATTGTTTGTAATATGAAAAATTTATTTTTTTTAATTTTAATGTTATTAGGTACAACCCTAGCTAATGCACAATGGGGACAATTTCAGAAGACAACTTCTGCTGGTTTTATATCTGACTATTCTGGGTACAATTATGGATTTTCCGTTGATATAGACGGGAATTATGCCGTTGTGGGAGCTAGAGGAGCCAACAACTTTACCGGAGTTGCTTATATTTTATATTTTG
The DNA here is from genome assembly GCA_027074135.1 of Bacteroidales bacterium. Lineage (GTDB taxonomy): Bacteria > Bacteroidota > Bacteroidia > Bacteroidales > JALTDM01 > JALTDM01. The sequence continues at coordinate 12,065 of JALTDM010000011.1, read as the reverse complement.
ACGGAACAAATTGGGTTACTCAAGCTACATTAAAAGCATCTGACGGAGTGAGTGATGACAATTTCGGTTCTGCCGTAGCCATTCATGGCAATACTGTTGCTGTTGGTGCATATAATGACGGGCAACAAGGTTCTGTATATGTATTTGAAAGACCTTCAAGCGGATGGTCCGGGAATAATGTAAATGAAATAGCAAAACTAACTGCCAGTAATCCTGAAACAGATGAATACTTCGGGCGTTCACTTACAATGGGAGACAGTGTAATTGTGATAGGAGCTTATGGAGACAATACAAATAGAGGTTCAGTTTATGTCTTTGAAGAACCGTCAACAGGTTGGACTAGCGGGACACAAACAGCAAAACTAAAATCATCTGTTGAACAAGATTACGATTGTTTCGGTAAATCTGTAGCAATTTATGATACCACTATTGTTGTAGGTGCATATCATGATGATTACTCATCATATACTAATTGCGGTTCGGCATACATTTTTACTCGTAAAAATTCACATTGGGTTAGTACAGACCAATACGATTACAAAATTACAGCCTCAGATAAAGCTGCGGATGACCAATTTGGAAGATCTGTAGGTATATATGGGAATACGATAGTCGTTGGTGCATATGGTAAAAATTCAGATCAAGGTGTTGCATATGTTTTTGGATTTAACGGGACATCGTGGATACAGCAAGGTAAATTAATACCATCTAATGGCAGTAGTAATGATTATTTCGGAATTTCTACCGATATTTATGGAGATACAGTAGTTGTAGGTTCTTATTTGCATGACATGAGTGGCGTAACAAATTCTGGGGCAGCTTATGTATTTTACAAACCAAGTGGTGGATGGACGGATATAAATGAAAATCAAATTTTGTATGCGAACGATGCGGGTGAAGATGATGATTTTGGTATTTCTGTTTCAGTTAATAAAGATAATATAGGTGTTGGGGCATATTTAAGTGACAATGATGGTACCGATGCCGGTTCTGTATATTGGTTCAGATATTGTGAACCTACAAGTGCAACAATTCTTGAAAGTGCTTGTGAAGAATATGTTTCACCAAGTGGAAATTATACTTGGACAACATCCGGAGTTTACCATGATACTATACAAAATGTGAGTGGTTGTGACAGTATTTTAACGATAAATTTGACAATAAATCATCCGACAACAAGTACAATTGATGTAAATGCTTGTGATTCTTATGTTTCACCTAGCGGAAATTATACTTGGGTAAGTTCGGGTACTTATAATGATACTATACCTAATTCAAACGGTTGTGACAGTATCATTACAATAAATCTTGTTGTGCAAAATAATGATATAGCAACTACTGTAACACAAAACGGAGCAACTTTGGTATCTGATCAAAATAATGCAACATCATATCAATGGTTAGATTGCAATAACAATTATGCTGAAATTTCCGGTGCAACTTCACAATCTTTTACTGCGACAACAAATGGTTCTTATGCCGTTAGAATAACAGACGGATATTGTACCGATACAAGTTTATGTTATGAAGTAACTATGGTAAATACAGGTGATATACAAAAAGATAATGATATTGCTATTTATCCAAATCCTAGTAATGGAGAGTTTAATATTTTAGGTGATAATATCCAAAAGATTGAAATATTGAATTTTAACGGAGAAGTTATTAAAACAATCGATGATTTTGAAAATAAATTAATAAACTTAAGACAATATCCTGCTGGAATTTATCAAATTAAGGTAATACAAAAAGACAAAGTATTTGTTGTAAAATTAATTTTAACAGAGAAGTAAAAAAATAAAAATAAATAAATTAAAAAATCACCGGACTACAATTTTAGCCCGGTGATTTTTTAATTCCCTTTTTTATCCCTAAAAACCTTTTCAATATTAGTTGCAATGCGATACATTGCCGGTACCACAATAAGAGTCAGGAATGTTGAGAATGTAAGGCCGAATATTACAGTCCAAGCTAACGGAGACCAAATTGACGCCATATCTCCTCCCCAGTACAGATGTGGATTAAAGTGATAATACAACTCTTTGAAATTAATATTTATTCCCATTGCCATCGGCAGTAATCCCAAAATAGTGGTTATTGCAGTAAGCAATACAGGTCTTAACCTTGTTTTACCGCCTTCGATTATGCACTTGGTAGCTTCCGGTACAGGCAAAAACGCATCTTCGGGCAATCCGAGTTCTTTCCTGCGTCTTTTTTTAAGCAAATCAATATAATCTATAAGCACAATAGCATTATTCACCACAATCCCCGCAAGCGAAACTAAACCTATTCCTCCCATTACTATAACGAAATCCATTTTAGTAAGGGCAATCCCAAGAAAAACGCCTATGGTGCTGAATATGATACTTATAAAAATAATAAACGGTTTTACAATAGAGTTAAATTGTGATACCAATATCACCATTATTAAAGAAATTGCAACCAACATAGCATGTTTCATAAAATCAATTGTCTTTTGTTGATCTTCTTGCTTTCCTGCAAACTTAAAAGAATATCCTGCAGGCAATTTGAAATCTTTTAAGATTTCTTTTATTTTATCGTTTATTTTCCCGGAATTAAATCCTTTAACAACATTCGATGATAACGTAATATACCTGTCTAGATTTTTATGTTTTATGCCATCATAAGTTGTATTGTATTGTACTTTGGCTATAGATGAAATAGGTATTTGCATAATTTTCCCTCTGGGGTTACGAAAAGTTATTTTTTGATTCATCAAATCATCAATATTATTTCTGTATTTTTTTTCAAAACGTAATTCAATAGGATATTCATCATTTCCTATCTTGAATTTTGAAACTTCTTTACCGAAAAGAGCTGTTCTGATAGACATAGCTACTTGTGCTGTACTCAACCCAAACCTTCGAGCTTTTTCCCTATCTATTTTCACAATTAATTCAGGTTTGCCTGTAACAAGGTCAACCTTAAGTCCTTCCAATCCTTTTATTCCTGCTTTTTTTATTAAAATCTTCATTGAATCTGCAATGTTCATTAACGTATTATAATCTTCTCCGAAAATTTCAATACTTACGGCTGATCCCATTGGCGGGCCTTTTTCGTCTTGTGTTATTTCGAAAGAAACTCCAGGATAACTGTGCACCAAGTTGTCAGAAATTTGTTTCATAATATCAGATGTACTTACACCGTTTCTATACTCATAATCAACAAAACTAACAGTTATTAATCCGTGATTCGGTCCGGTGAGCTTTGGTGCTTCTCCTAACCTTCCTTTTGTTTTTGCACCTTTCCCTATATTTGTGAGCACAGATTTTACTATGTCCTTATGCGGCTTTAGAATTTCGTTTATTTTTTTCTCAATTTTTTTAGAGAAATTATCGGTATAATAAATATTATGTCCAATTGGAACTTCAAATTTTATGTTAATATAATTCGGGTCAGATTGTGACCAAAAAACTTTTTGTGGTGCTCGTACTTTCATTAAAACTTGAGTAAAAACAAGCAATAGTATGGTAATCAGAAATACAACATAAGGATTTACACCGCGCATTGACCATTCTATCGTTTTAGAATACCATTCCTCAAGTTTGGTAAGAAATACATCCTTGAACCAAATACCGAGTTTTTGAAGGAAAAGCACGTTTGATATAATTAAAATAGCTACAGTTGCCAAAAGATTTGCGAGTAAATAGCTCCCGGTTAAGTAAAATGGAAGTGCAAGTAAAATAGTAGCTCCGGCAATTATCAATTGTTTTTTTGCGGGTGTAAATTTTTCTTCTTTTCTCAGAAAGGTATTTGAGAATACCGGCATAATTACCAGGGCAACGAACAATGAAGATGAAAGTACAATAATCAGTACAATCGGTAACAACTGCATAAATTTACCCATTATTGAATCCCAAAACAGTAATGGGAAAAAGGCTGCGAGTGTAGTGGCGGTGGAAGAAATTACAGCTATGGCAACTTCACCTGCTCCTTGTTTGGCAGCTTCTTTTATTGGTAAGTTGTCTTTTGTAAACATGCGATAAATATTTTCAACTATCACAATCGCATTATCTACCAGCATACCTAGTGCAAGTATTAATGAAAACAAAACAACCATATTAATTTTGTAATTCATCAAGGATAAAATAATAATGGATAGAAACATGGAAAGAGGAATATCGAGTCCTACAAATAGAGCATTTCTCAAACCCAAAAACAAGAAAAGAACAACTACAACAAAGAAAATACTTATAACCATAGAATTTTCAAGATTGCTTAGTTGTTTTTTTACAAGATCTGATTGGTCGTTTGTTATTGCAATTTTTAAGTTGTTGGGAATAAGATGTTTTTGTCGGGCTTCGTCAAGTATTTGATAAACTTTTTTGGTTGCAGCAAGCAGGTTTTCACCTGTTTTCTTAACTAATTGGACAGAAAGGACAGGATTCCCGTTAAGTCTTGCAATACTATTCGGTTCTGCATAAGTTTCTTTTACTTGTGCAATATCTTTTAAATAGACAATATTGCCATTTTGATGTTTAATAATTAGATTCTTTATTTGATTGACATTATGAAATTGCTCGTCTATCCTCAATGAAAGTTGAAGTCCATTTACCTTAATGTCTCCGCCGGACATTGCAATATTTTCTTGTTTAATAGCATTCTCAATATTATTAAAGCTTACTTGGACTGCTTCCATTGCATCCGGATCAACATTAATTTGAATCTCTTTATCATTAATTCCTCTGATGGAAACTTTTGAAACTTCTGGAATTTCATCAAATTTGTCTTCAAGTTTGTCTGCATATTTTTTTAGCTCGTCTAAACTGAAATCACCGTAAAGATTAACATTTATGAAAGGAAATTCTGACAAGTCAATATCCTTTACAAGAGGGTCGTGCGGTAAGTCCGTAGGTAAATCAGGTTTTGCTTTGTCCACGGCATCTTTTACATCCTGCAATGCCCTTGACAGGTTGGTCTTAAAATCAAATTCAATGGTGATAATAGAGACATCTTGCATAGAAGTGGAAGTGATGTTTTTAATGCCTTTTATTCCGTCAATTTCTTTTTCAAGCGGTTTGGTTACGAGTTTTTCCATATCAATTGGTGAGTTTCCGGGGTACGTAGTTTGCACCATTATGTACGGCATATTCACTTCAGGATACAATTCTTTTGGCATCTTTTGATAGGCGACCAGTCCGAAGCCCAAAATAATCAACGCCAAAAGGAACATTGAAGTTTTGTTCTTCAATGCTATATTGGTAAGGAAGAATTCTCTTTTTACTTTTTTATCTTGACTCATCTTTATTTAGATTTTATTTTAAAACTTCTATCAACGAATTGTCTGCAACTTCGTTATATCCTTCGGTAATAAGCGAATCTCCTTCATTTAACCCTTCCACCACTTCGGTAAATCCGTTGTAAGACATATTCGTTTTTACATACACTTTTTTTGCAATAAGTTTGCCTTTAACCTTTTTGGCAACAAACAGGAATTCTTTCTCAAAGTCCCTCTTCACCAAGGGAGTAGGAATCACTATTGCTTCTGAATTGCTGTAATCCTTTATTTTCAATCTTGCTACCATATTTGGTTTTATAAGTTTGTCTTTATTGGTAAGTCTAAGCTCGATTTTAAAGGTTCTGTTGTTTGGGTTTATCACACTGCCGATTCGGTAAACAGGTAATTTTAAATTTTGTATAGGCAAATTGTCAAAATGTACCGAAACGGTATCTCCTTTTTTTATGCTCGAAATATATTTTTCTGACAAATCGGCTTTTATTTTCAGCCTGCTCAAATTATAAAGTTGCATAAGTTGCCTGCCGGGTGCTGCAATTTCACCTTCTTTTATCTGTATATTTTCCACAGTTCCGGCAAACGGGGCGGTTACTTTGGTGTAGCTCAATTGCTCGTTAAGCACTTCCAATTTCTTTTCCAGTGCTTCTTTTTGTGTTTTTGCCTGCAAGTATTGAATTTCGCTTACTATTTTTTGTTCGTAAAGGGATTTTTGCTTTTCGTAGGTGATTTTTGCAAGGTCAAGTTGAGTTTGCAATTCTGCAATATTTTTTCTGATAATGGCATCATTCAGTTCAACTAATACCTGCCCTTTTTCTACATGGTCGCCTTCGTTTACATTTACCTTTATGACTTGTCCGCTGGCTTGCGGCGAAATAAAGGCCCAGTTCACAGCTTCTACATTGCCCGAAGTCTCAACAAAATGGCTAAACGGCTTTTTTTCAACCTTTTGTATCCTGACGGGTATTTTTGCTTGTTCTACTTTTGCAGTTTGTTTGTTATCACCGGTTTTATTTGAGTTTTTGCAACCTGCCCCGATTATTCCGATTATTGAAATCAACAAAAAAATCTTTTTCATTTTTTTATTTTTTTAATTTATTATTTTCTTTTCACCCCTCTATATCTCCCCTCAAGGGAAGAAGTTAAATTTCCTCCCTTGGGGGAGGATTAAGGTGGGTGATTATATTATTTCATATTAAACAAATGAAATATGTTTGCTGCTTTTTTCATTCGTACATTTAATCTGCTTAAATTTTTTGTTTTCGTCAGTCAAAAACCTGTAAAATTTCACAACCCGAATGGCAAACTTGAAACTCTTTTCTTTGATTCCCTCTTTTTTCATAATCACTGAACATTAATCATTAACAATTAACCACTAATAAGAAATCAGTTTCTCCAGTTCACTTTTTGCATTCCAATATTCCAATATCGCTTGATAGTATTGCTGCAGCGTTGTAAAATATTGCATTTGTGCCTGCGTGAGTTCCAGACTGCTTGCCATACCTTTTAGGTATTTTTGTTTGGTATTATTGTAAATAAACTCTGCAAGTTCTTTGTTTTGTTTTTGTGAAGTGTATTTATCCAGGGCATTTTGAAGTTTTACCTTTGCTTGTAAGATTTGCAAAGTAAGATTTTGCTTCATCATCCACTTCTGATTTCGTGTTTTTTCCAGTTCAATTTTTGCCTGCGAGATTTTGACAAGTTTCTGTCCGCTGCCGAAAATGGGAATATTGATGTTGAAGCCGACGATGTTGGCTTTATACCATTTGCCGTCTTCATCAAACCATTTTATTTCGTCACCCATCATACTTTCTTGGTGGTTGTAAAAAGCCGAAACGGTAGGCAGCAGAGTAGCTTTTTCGTTCTTTACCGCCAACTGTTGTAGCTTTTCTTGTGTTTCCACAAGTTGATAATCCAAAGTCTGCTCCGGATCCACTTCGGTGTTTATCAGTTTGTTTGCCTGCTCTGGCTCATTATCCAGATCATTTAGGCTGCCTGTAAGCACTATTTTTGAACTTAAGTCAAGTCCAATTTGAAATTTGAGAAGGTTTTTAGCCACTTCATACTGGCGGGCAACAGTATTCAAAGCATTTTCCATGTTGGTTTTGTTTAGTTCCATTTGTTTAAGGGTTGCTTCATCGGTAAAACCCGTCTCATACATTTTCTTTGTGTCTTCATACAACTTTTTCACAAAGACATAATTGCTGTCAATTATCTTTTTGCTTTCGGCAGTAATCAGCACCATATAATAAGTTTGTGCTACAGAATATTTTATATCTCTTTTGGTTTGTTTACTTTTGGTTTCGGCAAGTTGTTTGAAAACCTTTGTTGTTTGCAAACCAACTAAATATTGTCCGCTGAAAATCAATTGTGAAACTGTAAGTCCGGCTTTTGTATTATATTTTGTTCCGAATTTCATTTCCATATATGTTCCCGGAGGGGCTTGCGGATTAAACATTCTGGCAGGAATTAAAGTTACCGGCAAATCTATGTTGTAATTATGCGAGATGCTGCCGTTTACTTGAGGTAGTCCTATAGCTGTAGTTTCCCAGATTTTCTTTTTTGCTTTAAAAATGTCCAATTCCGAATTCAGCACGGTTTTGTTTCGCTGCAAAGCAAGTTGTTGGGCTTGCTTCAAAGACAGAGTATAAATACTGTCTTTTTTTTGTGAAAATGCAGTTGTTGATACAAATAAATAAACTAGTAATATGAAAAATTTAAACTTCATCGTCTTCAAAAATTTTAAAGTTTTCTAAAAATTTCCTGCCTTTTTCAGTGCAGATGCCAAGAGTGTGATACTTAAATAGTTCCACGAAAATCTCTTTCAGAGTGTATTTCCCCGAATTGGCGAAATTACTGTCTATTAGGGCGTTAGTTTTTAGGAAATATAGTTCGCCAACCAATTCAGGATTTATTTCTTTACGATACAATCCTTCGTTTTGCCCTGCTATAATGTTTTCAGTCACATTTTTAACAATAGCTTTTTGTCTCCTCACTTGGATTTCTTCATAAATATCTAGATAATATTTTTTCAGATCAAAAAGCATATGCAAATTTGTTTGTTTAATCATTTCCATCACTTTTCGAGACACTTGATAAAATTGTTCAATGGCATTACCGTACAATCGGGAAGTATTTATAAATCTGTGATGATGCTCGAGACTTAAAAAAACCTTTTTGACTAAATCGTGTTTATCTGAAACATACTTGTAAAGAGTCTTTTTGGAAATATGCAAATTGGCTGCAATATCACCCATAGTGAGGCTCTTGATGCCGTAACGACAAAATAATTTGAAAGTATTTTCCAATATTTCTTGTTTCGAAATCATGCTGCAAATATAACGACTTTTTCACACAGGAAACATTTTTTGTAAAAAATGTTTCCAAAATAAAATAAAAAAAGCCCACACCTTACTCCGATGCGGGCTATTACACAAAAATTATAATTTAAAATTAAATTTCTTCGGTTTCGTTCACTTTTGCCAAAATGTCAGAATATTGGATAACCAAATATTTTTTGTCATCAAGTTCTATTTCTGTACCCGAATACTTTTTGTAGATAACCGTGTCTCCTACAGAAAATTCAGGATTTTCAATATTTGCCATTGCCACAACCTTACCCATTGTCGGTTTTTCGGTTGATGCAGTGTCGGGAATAATTATTCCGCTTTCTGTTTTCTTTTCTTTTTCTTCATTAATTTCGATCAAAACATTTTGATTTACAGGCAATATTTCTTTCATAACTTTACCCTCCTATTTTATTTTACAGTTAGACCTAACAATTTATCTATTTTCGGTTTATCAAAACCAATTATCCATTGTCCGTTAATTTCCGCTTGTGGCACACCTTGCTGCCCTGTGCGTTTTACCATTTCTTGTGCTGCATTGGTATCTTTTGAAACATCAATATCACGGAAAGGAATATTATTTTCTCTCAAATATTGTTTCAACTTATTGCACCAAGGGCAAGATGGCGTAGAATAAACGGTAACACGCGGTATTTTTTTGGTTTCGCCGTTTTTTCCCGTTGCGGAAAGTGTTATGTTGCCGAAAATGTTTTTGTAGTATTCGGGATTGTTACATCCAGCAACTGTTTTGGTAAATTTTCCTTTTTGAAAATGAATCAACATCGGCACGGTTTTTATTCCGTAATTCGGGTGAATATCCCTTACTTCTTTTACATTAGCCGCCAACAACATATAATTTTTTTCCGCTACTTCTTTATCGGCTTTTTCTATATTCTTCTTTGCACATTCGCTCAAATCACTTCCTTCTTTGTACAACAACAAATATACATCATCCTTTTTATCAAGGTTTTTCAGTAACTCATCGTGCGATTTGATGTGGGTCATTTCCATTTCTTCCTCCGTTTTTGGCAGTTAGCTTTAACAAAATTTATGCCTATTACGACTTGTCATACCAAAGTGACAAAATTTCAAAATGCAGAAATTTTTATTCAACAAGATACTTCAACTTTTTATTGTATTTTTGCAAAGAAACAAAACGAAAATCAAATAATTATGACAAAAAGAATTTTGGAATGCGTGCCTAATTTCAGCGAAGGGCGCGATATGAGCAAAATAAAACTTATAACAGACGAAGTAGAAAAAATAGATGGTGTTTACTTGCTTGATGTAGATCCGGGAAAAGCTACCAACAGAACCGTTGTAACATTTGCAGGAGACCCTGATGCAGTGGTAGAAGCGGCTTTTCAAGCTGTAAAAAAAGCAGCTGAAGTTTTGGATATGCGCGGACACAAAGGCGAACACCCGCGTATGGGTGCAACAGATGTATGTCCGTTAGTTCCGGTAGCAGGTATTACAATGGAAGAAACCGTAGAATATGCAAGAAAACTTGCCAAAAGAATAGGCGAAGAACTGAACATCCCTACATATTGCTATGAAAACGCTGCATTTACAGAAGAAAGAAGAAACCTTGCCAATGTAAGGTCCGGCGAATACGAAGCTTTACCCGAAAAATTAAAAGACCCACATTGGAAGCCTGATTTCGGACCTGCCGAATGGAATGACCATACTGCAAAAACAGGTGCAACAGCCGTAGGTGCCAGAAACTTCTTGGTTGCCTTTAATGTAAACCTAAATACAACATCTACCCGCCGTGCTAACGCAATAGCCTTTGATGTGAGGGAAGCAGGCCGTGTAAAAAGAGAAGGTAATCCTCTGACAGGCAAAATAGTTAAAGACGAAAACGGCAATCCCGTAAGAATCCCCGGCACACTGAAAGCCGTTAAAGCAATAGGCTGGTACATAGAAGAATACGGTATTGCTCAAATATCTATGAACTTAACTGACATTAGCATTACTCCCGTACATGTTGCTTTTGACGAAGTGGACAAAAAAGCAAGAGAAAGAGGCGTGAGGGTTACAGGTAGTGAGCTGGTAGGTTTGATTCCTCTACAAGCAATGCTTGATGCCGGTAAGCATTACCTGCGCAAACAACAACGCTCATTGGGAGTACCTGATGAAGAAATAATAAAAATTGCCATTAAGTCAATGGGACTTGACGAATTGCGTCCGTTCAACCCGAAAGAAAAGATTATTGAATATGTGCTTGAAGAAAAAGAAAATGCAGGCAAAAAGAAATTGGTTGACCTCACGGTAAAAGGCTTTACCGAAACTACTGCATCTGAAGCGCCTGCTCCGGGTGGAGGTTCTGTTTCGGCATATATGGGTGCACTCGGTGCTGCACTTGCCACTATGGTTGCCAACCTTTCTTCACACAAGAGAGGCTGGGACGACAGATGGGAAGAATTTTCCGGTTGGGCAGAAAAAGGCAAAGAAAAATATGTGGAACTTCTCCGCTTGATAGACGAAGACACAAACGCTTTCAACAAAATAATGGAAGCCTTCAAATTGCCCAAAGGTACAGAAGAAGAAAAAGAAGCAAGGAAAAAAGCCATCCAGGAAGCTACCAAATTTGCCATTGAAATTCCGTTCAAAGTAATGAAAACTGCTTACGAAAGCATGGATGTAATAAAAGCAATGGCGGAAATAGGCAATCCCAATTCGGTATCTGATGCAGGTGTAGGTGCACTTGCTGCCAGGTCAGCAGTAAAAGGTGCATACCTCAATGTGAAAATCAATGCTTCGGGTCTCGAAGACAAAGAATGGCTTGATAAAATAATGAAAGAAGCGGCTGAAATTGAAAAGAAAGCCGAAGAAAAGGAAAAAGAAATCCTGGGAATAGTTAATTCAAAAATCTGATAAAAGTAAACACTCATAAATAAAAAGGCTGCCGATAGAGGCGGCCTTTTTTATTTAGCATAAAAGTATGGTCATTAAATCATAACATTAATCCCGGTCTCATAAATGTAATCGTAATCACCAGCATCTAAGTCATTTTCATGGAAAACATTGTATTCATCTTCAAAACAATAATCATAATCTTCATAATAATACAACTTACTAGTATAATTTGTAGTCATCCCACGAAATATTCCAACTATTCTTTCTAAAATATCTTCGTATTCTACCGAATAAATTAATTCATCTATAAATTCAAGCGGATGTTTATATTCATTCTTAATATATTCCAGCAAATTTTGGTATTCTCTTTTGTTTTTTTTGTTAAAATTTTCTAAAACAAACAAATTTGTTTTTTCTATCATCCCAATAATTTTGAAATAAATTTCTTTTGCTTTTTCCGGATTATAATAATGATTTTTATCCCAACCAATCATGGTTTGTAAATGTTCATATTCTTCTCTAAATTCATTCAATTTGTTGAACATTAAAATTACACGCAGTCAAATGTAAAAAACAACAACGTTAAATTATGACGTTATAAAATT
>JALTDM010000010.1 GCA_027074135.1 Bacteroidales bacterium | reverse complement strand
CTATGGTTTTAGGAATGGGTGAAGATATTTCAAAAGCTGTCGATATTGATTCGGAAGGCCGTAAAATTGCCAATCTTCCTATTATGAAAGACATTAAGAACTATAATGAGATGAATTTAATCATCAACTTCTCCGGAAGTGATTATGGTTATACTTGGATCACATATGCACGTTCAAAATTTGGTGCAAATGTTGCTGCAGGTGTAACAGCTGTTATGGCTGCTGATGCGTATCCTTTCTTACAAACAGGTCAGCTTCTTGGTATGATGGCAGGTTTAAAAGGAGCATCGGAATATGAAAAATTAGATGATGTTTTTGCTTCTTACAAAGATGCTAACTATCCGTCCGGAAGACCATTCAGTAAAGAAATTATTACGGAAACTTTAGCTGACAACACATTTAAAATCAGTGATCAAAAGGTTTATGCATTTAAAAAAGCCAGAATAGGAATGAACTCCCAATCTGCTGCTCATATTCTCATAATAATTTTCATTATTATTGGAAACCTTGGTTATTTCATTGATAAAAGTAAACAAAAACAGAATCAATAGGAGAAATAATGTTTGAAACAATAAGTAATTTAGTTGCCGCACTATTAACATTGTTTATCTTTTCTTTTCTATATAAAGAAAATCCTTTCTATAGATTTGCAGAACATTTGTTAGTAGGTGTTTCAATGGGATATGCAATTCCATTGGTTTATAATTTGACGTTTATACCTTACGTTTATCAACCGATTTTTTTAGGTCATAAATATGTTTTTATAATTCCTGCCTTTATCGGTATTTTATACGTCTTTAGATTTAGCCGTAATTATAGTTGGTTATCCAGATATCCAATCGTATTTGGAATGGCAATCGTTGGAATGGGAGTTCCTCTTTCAATGAATACACAAGTATTGGTACAAATGAGAAGTGCAATGGCTCCAATTCAAGATCTTAATACTTTCTTGATTTTTATTGGAACTGTTACTATTTTAATGTATTTTTACTTTTCAAAAGCTCACACCGGACTTTATGGAAAATTTTCAAAAATCGGTGTTTGGTTTATGATGATCGGCTTTGGTGCTTCTTTTGGATACACTGTTATGGCCAGAATATCACTTTTAATTGGAAGACTTCAATTCCTGGTAGGTGATGTTCTTCATTTAATTAAATAATGAAATCCAATTCATACAC
>JALTDM010000009.1 GCA_027074135.1 Bacteroidales bacterium | reverse complement strand
CAACATGGCGTGAAACCCGTTTTATATTGTAAATACTTTTTAGGAGTTTCAGCGCATAAATCCTCTTGCTTTTGACATCTTCAACTTTATAAACAATTCCAAAACCACCCTGACCAATCTGCGTCATCAACTCTCATCAACATGAATTTCTGTACTGATTTCAAGCGTTGCACCACTATCATCATTTGTATATACATCATAAGTTTGCCCTGTCATCTCATCAGTAGTTTGATGTTCTCCAAGTTTCCACTCACCTTCTCCGTCTTTATCTGTATTAATATTGATTTTATCAGAAGCATCCCCATCAATACGAATAGTATTATTATCATCCGTCATATCTAAAACATCATCAACACTTAATGAGGTAATGTTTTGCGCACCATCATCAAGATTTATACTCTCAATGTTATCAATATTATCTTTGAGTGCATCAAAATTAAGATCCATATCATCGCTTATAACAAGACCATCTAAACCTTCACCACCATCAATGAGTGCATGCTTACCATCAAAATCTCCACCCTTATCATCACCAGATTTTCCACCTTTAAAATCATCCGAATCAATGTTAAAAGTATCATCTCCTGCTTCACCATAGGCTTTAAAATCTTTTCCACCTATATCGATGCTATCATCACCTTCTCCACCATGAGCTTCTTGATTTTTTGCAGATTTTCCATCTCCCATATTGATGGTGTCATCCCCTGCATCACCGTAGGCTTCTTGTTCTTTACCTTTACCCATATTAATTGTGTCATATCCATCTCCAGCATCGGCAGTTTCTTCTTTTTTGTCACTCATGTTAATAACATCACCACTATCAGGATTAGAATCCAAAAGTTCATCTGATGCATAACTAGCATCATGAAAACTAAATTTTTCAACACCATCTACAGTATCTGTTCCATCGGAATTATTATGTCTTAAATCTTCAACACTAAAACTACCATCATCATTTTGAGAGACCATATAATCTTCTCTATTACCACTGAAAATAACCCTATCGCTTCCCTCTCCACCTAAAATAGTATCATCACCAGAAGAACCATAAATGGTATCATTCCCCGCACCTGCATCGATATGGTCTATATCTGTGAGTTTTGTCTCTCTTAGGTCGATTACTTGGCTTGAGTTGTCACCTTTTAAAACTGTGTTCTCTCCTGCCTCACCTTTTATCTCCT
>JALTDM010000008.1 GCA_027074135.1 Bacteroidales bacterium | reverse complement strand
CCTTTACCTCTGTTTAAAATTAAAACATATCAATAATGAAATCAATTAAAGGAACACAAACAGAAAAAAATTTACTTAAAGCATTTGCCGGCGAATCACAAGCCCGAATGAGATACGATTATTTTGCGAAACAAGCAAAAAAAGAAGGTCTTGAACAAATTTCAGCAATTTTTGCAGAAACTGCTCTTAATGAAAAAGAACACGCTAAAAGATTTTTCAAATTCTTAGAAGGTGGAATGGTTGAAATTACTGCAGCATACCCTGCCGGGAAAATAGGCACAACATTGGAAAATTTAAAGGCTGCAGCAGAAGGCGAAAATGAAGAATGGACTGAATTATATCCACACTTCGCTGATGTCGCAGAACAAGAAGGATTTAAAGAAGTTGCGGTAGCTTTCAGAAAAATAGCAGAAGTAGAAAAAGCACACGAAGAACGCTATCGTAAGCTGTACGAAAACCTTGACAAAGGTATGGTTTTCAAGAGCAATGGTAAAATTGTATGGAAATGTAGGAATTGCGGTTATCTGCACGAAGGAACAGAAGCTCCGAAAATATGTCCGGCTTGCTTACATCCGCAATCATATTTTGAAAGACACGTCATCAATTATTAAAATTATCAAAAAGGCAGGGGTTACACCCTGCTTTTCTGATATATAATTGTTCCTATCTTTTCTCCCATCTTCACTGAAGTTTCAAATCCTCGCTTTGTATTATCAAGCAGATCTTTATCAACTTTAACTTTACCTTTCTTAAAAATCAAAACAATAGTAGATCCGCCAAATTTGAAATACCCTTTTTCTTGTCCTTTGCAAACTATCTTACCTTGGTATGTTTGAATGATACTACCTACCATAGTAGCTCCTACTTCTGCCATAATGTAATCACCTGCAAAATCGTTGTGAATGAGAGTATATTCTCTTTTGTTGGAAAACAATAAACGTATCTTTTCACGAAGAGCTATCGGAGAAACTGAATAATAAGTTCCGTCAATGTTTTTTGTTTTCAATACTTCTCCTGCCAACGGAAAGTGAAAACGGTGATAATCACTTGGAGCCAGACGTAAAACATACAATTCTCCACCCTTAAAATTTTTTGCTAGCATGGTATCTTGTAAAAATTTCACCAAATCAAACCTTATTCCTTTTATAATAAAATCTGCCGAATCAATATTTTGATATGCAAGAATCTTTCCGTCACCCGGAGACACCACACTCTTTGCTGATGTATCAATAGGACGAGCTGTAGGCTTTAACTTTCTAATAAAAAAATCATTAAAACATTTAAAATTTGTATCAGCAACTTGAGACATATCAATTCCAAACTCTTTAACAAACGGTTTTATTTTTTCTTTTGATGCAGGCTCATCCATTTTTTTTCCATACCAATCAGAAACAAACTTTCTTTTGACCAACCCCTCCAAAGCCATTTCACCGACAGGATTAGCATACAACCACCTAAGCCAAAATTCTGCAGCTATTTTTTCTGTATCCAATCTGCCGGTACTGCGATCAATATATACCACAGGAGTATGATCTACCGGCGCAAAAACACCAACAAGAACCAATACAATAAAAAATGCAAGTAAAGAATATTTAATTTTTTTCCACATGTTGCTACAAAATATTTGCAAGCTGTTCTTTTATTCTTTCCAAATGGTCTTTCATCATAACCACAATTTTTTGAATTTCTTTGTGAGCGGATTTTACTCCGAGTGTATTTATTTCCCGACCTATTTCTTGAGCAATAAAAGTGAGTTTTTTGCCTTTGCTGATATTTTCGCTTTCGGATATTTCACGAAAATAATTTATATGGCTTCTTAAGCGTGTTTTTTCTTCCGATATATCAATTTTTTCAATATAGTAAATCAGTTCTTGCTCCAACCTTTCTTTATCATATCCGGAGTTCAAACTGTTTAAATGCTTTTCCAATCTTTCTTTTATTATCCCTACCCGTTCTTGTTCATAATCATCAATTTGTTCTAATAAATTCTCTATCTCATTTAAATCATTACTGATTTGTTTTTCCATATTACCACCTTCTTTCTTCCTGAAATCCATCAACTTTTCTATTGCTTTTAAAATAGTTTTTTTCAATTTTTCCCACTCTTCATCTCCAAGTTCTTCTTTCTCCCTTTTGTAAACATTAGGTAAATTCAGCAATGCTCTAAAAATATCTTCATTGAAATTCAAACCCAGACTTGATACTATCCCTTTAAGCTGTTCTGTATAATTATCCATCACTTCCTTATTAAAAACAATATCTGTATAATTATCAGCAAGATCCACACTAATAAAAAAATCAATTTTCCCCCTAAAAAGTTTTTCACTCAGAATCTTCCGTATTTCTATTTCTTTTTCCTTATAATACTGTGGTATTCTGACGCTTATATCGGTAGCCTTGCTGTTTAATGATTTTATTTCTATTGTGATTTGTTTTTCTGGTAAACCCAAAACTTCTTTGGCATACCCTGTCATTGAATAATACATAATATTAATATTTTTAAAGTTCAAAGATAAAAAATATGGGTATGGAATAATATGTTATCGGACAATTATTGAAAAGAAGGTAACATAGTTATATTTAACACCTCTTCTCTATCAGGGCGCACTTGGACAATCGAAATTCGTTCATAATATGTACCGTTTATAGTTGCATTTGCCCAGACATAGTAGTTCCCATAATTAATATATCCGAAATATGCTTCATTATTATCATTCCCTGTTGTCAATCGATAAATAGCTAAATCGTTTGTCGAATTAGTTTTGTCTATTTGAATATCATTATAATTTGCATACAGATAAACTACCGTGGAATAAGCAGGCACCTGACTACTATTATTATCTAAATAGTAAGTTTTAACAAGCAATTGTCCTGTTATTCCGGAAGTATCATAAGTAACAATTTCTTGTGGTGGCAAATCATCATCATTACCTTTGTCTTTTTTGCAAGACATAACAGAAACAATGGACAGCAGAGTAATAAAGAAAAAAGCTATTTTAAATAAATTACTGTTTTTTAACATATTGCATATATTCTTGTGTTACTTCAAAACCTATAATAAACAATGATTCTGTATCTTTCTTATAATAAAATGATAAATAGGTAAACAGTGGCGATCCATCCTTTGATTTTACAGGTATAATTCCTTTATGAATACCATTGGCAAAAGCCTTTTTTACCGATTCGCTAAATGATTCATCATCAAAATCTAACATTATCGTTTTGGCTCCAATAATATTCTCCCTCATATAACCGGTAACTGACAAAAAGTTTTCATTTACCAATGAGAACTCTCTGTTATGATTTATTTCCATCCTTAACATTATCGAATCAATAGTATTTAAAAGTTTAGTAATTTCCTTTTCTCTTCTGGCAGCTTCTTCCTGAGTAGCTTGAAGTTCTTCAAGATTTTGCCTCATTTCTTCTTCTTGTGTGGCAAGTTCCTCTGCTTGTTGTTTAGATTGTTCCAGGAGTTCTCTTGTTTTAATATTAATTTTAACATTGTTTATAACAGAAGCTATGTTTTCAGCTACTTTTTCAATAAATTCAATTTTGTAAGGTTCAAACACTTCAAACGAAGCCAATTCAATAACACCGAAAATATTTTCTTCCAACTTCAACGGCACCAATAAAATATTTCTTGGATTTGCCCCTCCCAATCCGGAAGTTATTGTTAGATAATTATTAGGAACATCAGTCAAATAAATCTTTTCTTTTTCGATAGCACAAGTTCCAACCAAACCTTCTCCCAACTTTATTGTTTTTTGAAGGAATTTTTTTCTGTTGTAAGCATAAGCAGACAATAGGTTTAATTCTTGTCTTTCTTCATCATACAAAAATAATCCTCCTTGGTTTGCTCCGACATAATGCACCAAATTTCTAATAATTGCATCACCGAGTTTTTCTATATTGTCGTTATTTTGTCTCAAAATTTCGGAGAAATTAGCCAATCCGGTAGCAATCCAGTTACGTTGTGCATCTTCTTCTTTTCGCTTGTCTTCCTCTTCTTTTGCTTTTTTCAAATTATCCCTCATTGTAAGAAGTGACTTGCCCAATTCGTCTTTTTCACTTAACGGAGTAAAATCAGTATCCAAATTACCCTCTCCTATTTGATGTGCAAATTCAGTGATTTTATGAAGAGCACCAAGCAATTTTTCTATTGATTTATATAAAATTCCTATTTCATCGTCTTTTTTGTCATTATCTGTTATCGTAATGTTAAAATCGCCATCATTCATTCTAACAATCAACTTTGTAAGTTTTTTCAAAGGTCTGAAAATCAAAAAGTGTAATAAGAATACAACTAAAGAAAACAACAAAATAAACGATGGAACTTCAATCCAAATTTGCTTGTAAATATCAGCGACTTCATCTTCTCTGTATTTTTCCACCAAACTCTGTATATCTTTATCATTCTTCACAACACCTACAATTAAGCCTAAACTTTTCATATAACGTGCTGAGCCGATATATCCCAAATCACTTTTTTCAGGTTTAAACAAATCGTTGTATTTACCTCTAATTTTAGACATCGAAACCAAATCAGGTAAAAACGTATAATTACTATTCAGGAAACTATTATCTAACAGAGAAGGGTTGTTTGAGAATAAAATATCCCCGTCTTTCATTACAAAAACCGAAGCATAATCCACAGGATAATTATCAATAAAAGAAAATGCAGCATGAATTTTTTCCTTATCATTTAAAGTAGAATCATTTTCCACAGATTCATAAAATTCATTGCCAGCCAAATAAATAATATCATTCAGAGACGCCACATACTGTTTGTTGATAGAAATAAAGTCATTATACCTATCTTTAACATTTTTTTCCAAACCGGAAAAATCCATGTAAATAAAGAAAAATGTGCCTATAACAATTATAAATACATAAACCAAAGTGAACCTGAGAAGCAGACTACTTTTAAATTTCATGATATATATTTTTAAAGATGAATTAATTACAAAGTTATAATAATTTTTTTAATTGTTATACTTTTAAAACATAGGACGTTTAAGATTTAGACAAAAAAATTAAAGTTCTTAAAGACTTTTCATTTTAAAAAATTGTATATTTGTCGGCCGAAAAAATTAGTTCATAAATTTCATGGCGAGGTAGCTCAGCCGGTTAGAGCGCATGATTCATAATCATGAGGTCGAGGGTTCGAGCCCCTCCCTCGCTACTTTTCACCTTCCTTAAATTTCCCCAACTAACAAATATTTTTGGTTATTTGATTTTTTTATACTTTTTTTGTAGGAAAAAACCTATAAATCCTTTTTTCATGAATGCCTCAATTAAATCTAACAACAGGAAATACGGATCCAGACCCAGGATTTCAGAAGAACAAAAAAAACGTATTCAAGAAAAAATTAAAAGACAGAAAGAAGCCGAAATAAAAGCTGCAATGTGGCTTGCTTTATTATCAATTTTTATTCAAATAGCCACTGCCTTTTTCTATTTTAACAAAACACTTTTCCCATATGTAATGCTTCCAGCTATTTTTGGACTTCTTGTATCAGGAATGGCAATTGGCCTTATTCATACGGATAAACTAAAGAAGTTTATTGTCGCTTTAATTTTTTTTGTAAATTTAGCCATTGTTCTTTTTATAAGTTATGTTTTTTTCATGATGGAAAAAGAAGAACAAGAAGACCAAATAAAAGAATCTCAAATGCAAGATTCTTTATCAACAATGAATTATTATAATAAAACCTTAAATTTTAATGACTATGGACGAAAACAAAATTAATCAACCGGAGGAGACACAAGACACGGGAAACCAAAATAATAATACTACTCCTCTTACACCACCTAAACAAACAACACAACAAAACATACCGCAAAAATCAAATAATGCTCCGCAAGTGTTGGGCATTATAGGTTTGGTGTTCGGTATAATTGCTTTAGTTATTTCATTTATCCCTTGCTTGGGACTTTATGCAATCTTACCTGGAGTTTTGGCTATTATCCTGTCAGTTGTAGGATTAGTACTTGCCAATAAATCAGAAGGTTCAAAAGGATTGATTATCGCAGCTTTGGTAATATCAATTATTGCTACACTTGTTTCAGGTTATCAATTTTATGTATTATCAAGAGCAACCAATCATCTGCAAGATGCCGCCAATGTTCTTGAAGAATTTGACGATCAAATGGACAAAGCGATGAACGATGACAGCACTCTTGACGACAATAATGAAGCGACCAATGATGATGAGTATGAAAACAACACAGAAGATACAGATGAAGATGAAATAACTTCTGAAAACTCTACAAAATTACAACAAGAAATAAATGCACTTGTAAAAGAAAAAGATTACGATAAACTTATAGATTATTTCGACAAATATGCAACCGAATATGTTGAAACTATGATTCAAGCCCAGAATGGAGATTTTGAAGCAGCAGCAAAAGGGATGACAGAAGCAGCCAAACTAAGCATAATCACGGCAAAAATAGCTATCATTTCTCCATACCTCAACGAAGAACAACAAAAAAGGTTAGATGAAATAAATAAAAAACTTGACAAGATTTCAAAAAATAAAAAATAGAGAATATTTTATTGTTAACCTTTTGATAGTGGGGATAACCGTAATAATCTTCGGTTATTCCCTTTTTTTTGACCCCATAAAACAAAACTATCCCGTACATTCTTTGTGTGACAAATTCAATATCCCTGAAAAGAAATGTGTAAGCAAAGGGTTATCCCGGGCATTTTCATACTTAGTCAGATTTGAACCCGGCAAAGCACAAAAACTCAATAAGTATTCTATACGGCTTTTCTTATTTTTTTTATTTCAATTTTTGTTAAGGGCTATTCTATTGGTAGCAAACCCCTACAAAAAAGTTATTTATGTTGATATAGCTATATCAGTTGCACTCTTTTTATGGGTTTTTTATCCGTTTATTACAAATTTATTTATTGTAAATTAAACATAACTTATCAATTTGTACACCGACATCTTTTTGAGATACAACAACTTCCTGTTGGGGTAGGAATGTAGTAACGCTGCTGCTCCCATCAAGCAAATAATATTTACCACTCAATAACGAATCATCTGCAATAGAATGATAAACATTATTTTCAATAACATAGTACCCGTTATATTCCAAACCTAACAGACCGTTTGCAGTAGCAACCAAATTCTTACCTTGTGAAAGTCCGTAAGCAAAAAACAATTTACCTGTATTTTCAAGATAATATTGATAACTTGTATTCTCTTCGGTATAAACATCAAAATACATTGCAGTATCTGCTTTGTTGCCGTAAACCCTAATTAAATAAGAAGATTCCTGCACTATTGAATTTGGAACAAACAAATAATCCAATGCAAAAGTTTTGTAAATACTTAAATTCGAATTATAGAACATATAAAGCATTGCTTTTTGTGACCCTACTACCGACCTTGTAGCTACATAAACATAATTATCCGAAGCATAAATAACCATCGGTCTTTGGTAAGAAGACAAAAAATCTTGGGACCGTATTTGAGTGGTATTAACCATTTTGACAAGACCTGTTGCACGAGGATAAAAAAGTTCAGGAATACCGTTTCTTACTCTAAAAAACATCTTCGCCCAAAAATCATTCAAGCTGTTGTTCAAATTTTGGTCTATAACATAAAGATTGTCTTCTGCATAAAAATATTTATACAAATAACCTCCCGCTGTAAGCACAAAAATAGCCCTGCCTCCGTTCAACGGCTTGATATCCAAAATACTGTCGGAAAAATCCAATTGTGCAGATAATTGCAGGCTATCATTGAAAATATACAAATTATTGCCGTAAGCTCCGGCAAAAGCATCTATTTTCAATGGTAATTCGTTGATAGAGATTTTGAAAAAATATTTGTATGTATCTTCATTTGTTTCCGCCTTGAATGTTAAAAAGTATGTTCCACTACTCAAGTTAGAAGGTATTATCAATTGGCTGAGTATGGTTGTTGCATGTAAATTTACTTGGTACGATTGAACGGGTGAAAAAATTTGTTCGTTACCATCGGAAAGGAAAACCAGCAAGTTTTTTATTTCTTCGTCATTACTTACTACTCTCACTTTAAAAACTATTGTATCACCTGCATTAAAACTACTGCCTTCCTGCGGATAATCCAGATACAATTCAGGTGGATTTACCATATTGTCCCTACAGGAAAACAAGAATAACACAAATAAAAAAACTAAAGAGTATATGATTTTTAATGCTTTCATTTATTCCTTTTCTTAAAAATTCCTGAAAAAAGCCCTTTGTTCTCCCTTAGCTTTTGCTCCATTCTAAAATTTTCATCAGGTTCAATCATTCTGTATATTTCTCCCCAGTCCGGTATTCCTCCCAGATTTTTATCATCTATATAGATATCGGCATCTATTTTTCTGCTGGTTGTCTCAGGGTCAAATTTTTCTTCAGGATAATTCTTATTAACGGCATAAAATTCCACACCATTTTTACGACAAAATTCTACTGCTTCTTCCAACTCCTTACCCGACCTGTAAGTCCAAAGAATCAATTGATGCTTCTTTTGCAACAATCTGAGAGTTTCAAAAGCAAAAGGTCTCGGTTCTCCAATCTCAGGGTAGCGATGTTCAACAATAGTTCCGTCAAAATCAACTGCTATTTTCATTATTTTACATAAATTTACGGCAAAAATATAAAAATATGGTTATGCTTTTTAAAAAGACAGTTTTTGTAATAATAATGTTGCTAAGTGTTGCGGCTTTTTCACAAAATGAAAACAAATATCCTCAACAAAAATTTTTCGGTAGTTTCTACACAGGTTTTTATTATGATATTGCAAAAAAAAATATACCTGTTACAGGTTTTGAAGTTTCTACAGCACTAGTAGGAATGAAATCACAAGTAGCAGAAAACATTTCGGTAAAAATAATCTACGATGTAACACGTACAACAAGCGATATAAAAGTATTTGACACAGCAGGAAACAATCTTAATGTATTATATTTTGAAGGAAGTCACTATACTGCCTTTTTAAAAGAAGCAGAAGTTGATTGGGAATTTGCTCCCGGATATGAAATAAATGCCGGTCAAATATTAAACCAGCAATATCTAACTCTTCAAGACAGATTTTGGGGTTACCGCTTTGTAGCTGTTACTATGCAAGAGATGTACAGGTTCGGAGCTCCTGCTGATTTCGGTATCCGTTTTACAAAGCATTTCGGTAAAAAAGGTTCGTTCAGTTTAGGTGCGGTAAACGGCGACGGACCTTTCAAGTTGCAAGACAATGACGGCAGTTTATTATATTTCCAAAACATGCAATACAGCCCTGGTAATTTTATTTTTCAATGGTACGGTGATTTTATGAATATAAAAAATGTAATGCACAATTCATTCTTTGCAGGATACAAAAAAAACAGGAAACGCATAGGCGTTGAATACGACAGGATAGACAGCTTAATGGTAGAGAAAAATAATTATACAGAAGGATTATCAATATACGGCTCTACAGACATTACAGATAAGATAGACTTATTTTTCAGAACGGATTGGCTTTCTGCTGTTCCCAAATACAGCATTAAAAACGAATACAAAATAATTCCCGGCATAAATTACCACAAAAACACCTTTAATACTGCAGTTGACCTACAATACTTTACAGGAACCGGAAGTGCAATGATATATTGGCATTTCGGGGTAAGATTCTGAACCAATGTTATTTATCAATATACAAGGAATTAACGACTATTAATCGTATTTCTTCATTTTATCTTCAATGGTAACATCGCGATCTGCCGCACTTTGAATTTTAATATATGATAACATTGTTTCCGTTCCATTTTCGTAAAGTACTTCTTGAACCTTTTTTATTAGTGCCATAATCTCGTTATAATCACCTTCCAGCACTGTTTCAAACGGGCATACACGATATTTTATACCGGATTTACTAATCACATCAATAGCTACATCAACCAATTCGTATGTGTTTTTATCCTTGCTTCTCGGTATAACCTGAAAAGCTGCATTTACTTTATGTTTCATATTCAAATATTTTTAATTGCCACCGAAAGAATAAAATCATCAAAAATGTAGTAATCAATCACAAAATCATCATTTACAATTGCTTTACCTTTAAATTTTGATATTCTTTCAATCAAATTTATGTTCATACTCTCTTTAAAATTAACCAAACTGTTATCAATCTTGTAAACCGCTTCTTTAATAGTCCAAATCAATGTCGCTTCCGTTTCTTTAATTTTCTCAAACAAATTTATATATTTTTTGCAGATAAATTTCTCCGAAAGTTTTAAAGGCTTGGCAGAAATTTTTTCTATATCTACACCTATCAATCTATCCTTTTCGCTTAATCCAACCGCTACTCTGTCTTTGCAATGTGAAATACTTATATTAAAATCTTTCTCTGTAAAGTAAGGCTTACCTCTATCATCGTAAGTTATCTTTGGATAATTGTTTTTGAAAATATAATTTAGGATAAACTCTGTCGTAACAATTTCATTTCTGCGTTTTTGCAGGGTAATATTTTTCAATTTTTCGTATAAAAAAAGAGAAGCCCCGCTATAGGACTTCTCTTCAATTATTGGGTTTAAATACACATTATAATCTTTCCCGAAAACTGTTATCATTCAGCTAACAACTTTTCAATCAAAAGAATAACATTATTTTGTTTACATTCAACTACACCACCAGATATTTTGTAGTGTATTTCGTTTCCGCTTTTTTCGGGTATAATTTTCACTTCGCCTTCTTCTAACGATGAAATAATCGGTGCGTGATTATTCAAAATTTCAAACGAGCCGTTTGAACCCGGCAAACGAACCAATTTTATTTCGCCGTTAAACAATTCTTTTTCGGGTGTTAGAACTACCAAACGCATAATTACGATTTTTTAGCTTGAGCCATTATCTTTTCAGCTTTTTCCATTGCATCTTCAATGGTACCAACCAAATGGAATGCAGCTTCAGGCAAATCATCCACTTCACCGTCCAATATCATCTTGAACCCTTTAATAGTGTCTTCTATCTTAACAAATACACCCTTGAGTCCTGTAAACTGTTCTGCAACAAAGAATGGTTGTGACAAGAACCTTTGTACTTTTCTTGCACGGTAAACAACAAGTTTGTCTTCTTCGCTGAGTTCGTCCATACCAAGAATCGCAATAATGTCTTGTAATTCTTTGTACCTTTGTAAGATTTGTTTTATTCGTTGTGCTGTTTCGTAATGGTCTTCACCTACGATATCAGGGGATAATATTCTTGATGTACTATCAAGCGGATCTACTGCAGGATAAATACCTAATTCGGCAATTTTACGACTAAGTACAGTTGTTGCATCCAAGTGAGAGAATGTTGTAGCCGGTGCAGGGTCTGTCAAGTCGTCTGCCGGCACATACACAGCTTGTACAGATGTAATAGATCCGTGCTTGGTTGATGTAATACGTTCTTGCATTGCCCCCATTTCTGTTGCCAGTGTAGGTTGATAACCTACGGCAGATGGCATACGTCCGAGCAATGCACTAACTTCCGAACCTGCTTGTGTAAAACGGAATATATTGTCTATAAAGAACAAAATATCTCTACCCCCACCACTTTCGCCTTCGTCTCCGTCACGGAAATATTCGGCTACTGTAAGACCGGATAAAGCGACCCTTGCCCTTGCTCCGGGAGGTTCGTTCATCTGTCCGAAAATCATGGTAACTTGGGATTTCACCAATTCTTCCATATCTATTTTAGAAAGATCCCAACCTCCTGCTTCCATTGATTCTTTAAACTTTTCGCCGTAACGAACAATATTTGCTTCAATCATTTCACGAAGCAAGTCGTTACCTTCACGGGTTCTTTCTCCTACACCTGCAAACACGGAAAGTCCGCTGTAACCCTTTGCAATATTATTTATAAGCTCTTGAATAAGCACTGTTTTTCCAACTCCAGCACCACCGAAAAGCCCGATTTTACCACCCTTGGAATATGGTTCAATAAGATCAATTACCTTGATACCGGTATAAAGCACTTCAGTTTCCGTAGAAAGATCTTCAAAATCAGGAGATTCTTTATGAATAGGACTTCTTTTACCATCAGACAAATGCTCAATTCCATCTATAGTTTCACCGATAACATTAAACAAGCGTCCTCTGATTTTTTCTCCGATAGGCATAGAAATCGGGGCACCTGTAGCAACAGCTTTCATTCCCCTGTATATACCATCGGTAGAATCCATAGCAATGCACCTTACAGTCCTTTCACCAATATCTTGTTCACATTCTATTATTAACTTTTCGCCATTTTCTTTTTCAATTTCCAAAGCATCATAAATCTTTGGAAGAGGTCCGTCGTTTTTCTCAAAACTAATATCCACAACGGGACCGATAACCTGTACTACTTCACCTATATTCTGTGCCATAGTTTTTTGTTAATTATTAAGTTTTTGATTCAAATATATTTTGGCTGCAAAAGTAACTATTTTTTTATTAACAAAATAGAATTGTGTTTTTTTTGAATTTTAAAAACCTATGAATGACTAAACTTCGTCCAAGTCTATGTTATCCAGAAGTTTATTAAGTTCTTTTTTAGTTTTCCCCAATTTCTTTTTGCAATATTCCAACAGGTAAGCAGCTCGTTTTATTTTTTCATTTACTTCTTCCACACTTAACTCACCATACTCAATATCTTTTATTATGGTTTCGATTTCTTCAACAGCTTTTTCGTAACTCAGGTCTTTTGTTGCCATAAATTTCAATTATTATTGGTTATCCCTATTATCATTATCCTTTGTAAATCAGCATTTTCATAAAGATATGGTAATATAATTACATCAATGCTTATTAAATTATTGTCTTTAGACTTAAATGACAATTTTTCTTTAATTGCAATCCCATTTTTCAATTCAGAAAGAATGCCAAACCACTTAGATTCTTCTTCTAAGATATTTATTATACTATTACCTGCCAGTTCATTTGCCTTAAAATTTAAAACTTCCGAAAAAATATTATTTACATTAACTATTTTTGAATCATTGTCCAGTTCTATTTTCAAGAAATTCTTTTCAATAGCTTCTGACAAGATTTTAAATTCACGTTCTTTATGCAGCATATCTTCTTGTGTAGCCTGCAATTCTTCTAAATTTTGTTTCAACTCTTCTTCTTGGGCACGCATTTCTTCTGATTGTTCTTGGAACATGGCAAGAAGTTCTTTCGTGCGTCTGTTAATTTTCATATTTTTGAGAACCGAAGCAATACTCTCTCCAAGTCTCTCAACAAACTCTCTTTTGTAATCCTCCATTTGATGAAATGAAGCTAATTCAATAACTCCAAAAATATCTTCTTCCAATTTTAGAGGAACTACAAACAAATATTTAGGTTTTGCTCCGCCAAGTCCTGAAGTAATAGCAGGATATCCTTCAGGTAAATCATCTATATATATTGATTTCCCTTCCAAAGCTACTTCTCCAGAAATTCCTTCACCTAACTCGATTCGACCATCTCTAAATTTATATCTTCCGTAAGCATAAGTAGATGTAATTTTAAGGTATTTGTCTTCATCATCATCTTCCAAAACAAGAATAGCACCTTGTTCCACATCTGTGTATTTAACAAGTTCTTTTATAAGTTCGTCGAAAGTCTTTTTTTCATCATCATTATATTTTCTCAAGATGTTTCCAAATTTTGCAAGGCCTTCTGCTATCCAATGTCTTATTTTTTCTTCTTTTTGTTTTTCTTCTTGCAGTTTCTTAGCCTCTTTTAAGTTTTCTTTCATTCTTATTAAAGCATTACCCAGCAGACTTCCTTCAGTTATGTTTTCATCCCCTACATCATAATTCCCTCGACCGAGTTCATCTGCATAATTAACTACCGATTTATAATTATCAATTAACTGATTTAATGCCCCGGCTATTTCACCTATTTCATCTTTATTTGTTAAATTGAGTTTTTCGGAAACATTTCCTTTAGCTAATTCTAAAATTGATTCACGTATTTTTTTTATTGGATTGACTATAGTATATTTTATACCAAGATAATAAA
>JALTDM010000007.1 GCA_027074135.1 Bacteroidales bacterium | reverse complement strand
AAAACAGGAGAAAAATGGAAAAAGTATTAAGAACGAGTGAGTATTATTCATTTAGCTTTAATAAGCGAGTAGTGTTAAATGGTCGGATAAGTGTCGAAGGAGCGAGGAAGAAGTATAACATAGGCTGTAATATAACAGTTTCCCGGTGGCTAAGGGCGTATAAAAAAGTCTTAAAAAAGAAAAAAGTCTTAACTTTGTCAAGTATGAAAGAAAATAAGAAAGAACAACAAGACCCCAAAGCACAACTGCAGTCGTCAAATTCAGAAGAATTGGCACGTTTAAAGAAAGAGTTAGAGAGAGCTTTGCTATACAGGTAGAGGCATATAATATGTTATTGGAAATAGGCAAAGAATCCTATGGTATTGATTTAGAAAAAAAGTGGTCGGAGGTTGTCGGAAGATTAAAGGAAAAACATCCCGGCTGTGGTCTAGTTGTTTTATCAGGTTTGTTTGGGAAAAGCAGACAGGCTTATTGTAAGAGCATCAAAATCTCAGGTAGGAGAGTTTAGAAGAAAAATTGGTTATACAATTAGTAAAAGAGAAACTAAAGAATAAGCCAAGGACAGGAGTGAGGAAGTTATATGTTGACTTATAAAAAGATTTTGAACGATACGGTATAAAAATAGGACGGGACAAATTATTTGATATTTTAAGAATGAATCAGATGTTGGTAAAGAAGAGAAAGCTACGAGCAATGACGACCAATTCGTATCATAAGTATCCGAACTTGGCAAAAGATTTATCAGTTTCAAGTTCAAATCAGTTATGGGTATCAGACATCACTTACATAAAAGTAGACGAAGAATTTAATTATTTGTTTTTAATAACGGATTCATATTCAAGGAAGATAGTAGGTTAGCATTTGTTGGAACTCAAAGGAGCGAGCATTAAAAATGGCTATAAATACGAATAAATTAAGTGGAAGTTTAGTTCATCATTCAGATAGAGGCATACAGTATTGCAGTCGGGAATATGTAAGAATTTTGAATAAAAATAAAATAGTCATAAGTATAACTGAGCACTCTGACCCGAGAGAGAATGCTATTGCAGAGCTGGCAAACGGCATATTAAAAGATAAATTGCTGAATGATATAGAATTAAAAAATAATCAGCAGGCAAAAAGGATACTAAGCAAAATTATCCACACGTACAATACAGAACGTTTGCATTGTAGTTTAGATTACAATA
>JALTDM010000006.1 GCA_027074135.1 Bacteroidales bacterium | reverse complement strand
TTGTAATTGCCAGAAGATTATTAGATTTAAAATATATTTCCCGCAAGGAGTTTTTCGATTTTTACAACGAATACATTACCAATATTCCAAAAGAGAAAAAAAGCACAGGTGGCGATTACTACAAGTCTCAACCTCTGCGTATTGGAAGAAGATTTGCTAATGCTGTTATTACAGCGGCGAAGGAGGGTCGTCTTCTTTATAGAGATGCCTACAAATTAACAGGACTAAAAGCTAAAACTTTCAACGAATTCGTAAAAAAATTTTATGAAACCTAATGTCTAACGAGGGCACCAAATATATTCTTGACTCGAACGTTTTCATTGAAGCTTTCAGACGGTATTATTCTTTTGATATTGCTCCAAGTTTTTGGGACTTTCTAAGCAGTAATTGTGACAAGAAATTATTCATCGTAATTGATAAAGTGTACAATGAATTAATAAATGGCGGCGATAAACTTTCGGAGTGGGTAAAAAAAGAGTTGACAAATAAAACAGTAAGAACGGATGATGACGCGAATATTATTAAATGGTACAAAGGCTCAGAGGTTCAAAGGCTAAGAAGGCAAGCAGATAGCAGAGTAAAACGAACAGTGAAATTGTATTTTGACGACTGTTACTTGTTGGTTTGCATTGTACAAAAAAATTCAACTATATTTGAAATGATTCTTCTTTAGCTTGTTATTTTTTAAAAAAACCCCGCCGTAAAAGCGGGGTAAAAAACAAAAGAGTAAATTTTGTATTTGAATTAAAACGTCAGCATTACTCCGAAGCTGTTCACATTGTCCAAATATTTGAACTGTTGATAAGAATAATCAAGAGCAAAATCAACAGGTCCGAAACCGTTGTAATGGAGACCGAAACCGAAAGTCAATCCTTCCTGGGAATTTTTTAAGAACAAAGTTTTGTAACCACCGCGAATAAATATTGTCTCGTCAAACAGAGACAATTCCCCGCCGACATTAATCCATTGGTCGTTATCGTTCGGGTAATTGGCATCGACGGCAAGAGTAAACCGTTGATTTTTCAGAAATTTAAAATCCCGTGCTAAGCCTATTTGAAGACGCAGTGGAAGTTCGAACCGGTCGGTTGCAAGGTAGGCATCCAACGAAGCGTTGTTTCCAAACCTTTGCGGGTCGGTATCGTGCTGGACAATCAAATCTTCGCCGGTCATGTGCATCTTCGTACCGTAATTCG
>JALTDM010000005.1 GCA_027074135.1 Bacteroidales bacterium | reverse complement strand
AATAAGTTTAGTGCTATAAATAAGAAATATATATTAATAAAACACAGATAACATAAATCAAAAATTGCTAAATTCGCTTAATCTGTGTCATCTGTGTTTTAATTAATGTTTCTATAAATTTTTCAAGACACCTGTTTTTTCGTTAAATTCCATAATTTCTTGATCCCATTCTTCTACTTTATTGTACTCATTTTTCCAATAATCTTCATCATACCATTGAGCATTTAATTCTTCAACAGTTTTTCCTTGTTGTTCAATCCAAGTAAAATATTTAAGATTGTGCATACGTCTTTTTTCGTAATAAGTCATTTCAACCATATTGTCTGTGGTTAATCCCATTAAATCAGCATTAAAACAAACATCAGCTTTACGAGCATCGTATTTTCCAAATTTTTCAGCTTCTTCAATTAAACGTGATTGGTACATTTCCATTGAATCTGTAGCAACAGTAAATACAACATCGTTTTCGTTCATTTCGTAATATTTAGCCATTTTAATAGCACCCATAATATTAGCTATTGATGAAATTCCCAATAATTCAAGTTTGTTAACTAATTCAGGATCAATGCCTTTTTCTTCAATAAGGAATTTTTTACCTTCAGGTTCGTTAAATAATCTCATAATGTGCATATTAGGCTCATCATCAATACCTGCAACCATATCCATATTTTTCAAATTATGAATCCAAGGAACATGTTTGTCGCCGATACCTTCAATACGATGACCGCCATAACCGTTATAAAGTAGAGTAGGACATTGCAAAGCTTCTCCTGCACAAACTTTTACTTGTGGATGTACTTCTCTTATATAATCGGCACAGCCTAATGTACCTGCCGAACCTTGAGTTAAGAATATTGCACTGAAACGACTTTTGTCACCTTTTTCATCATTAAATACTTCTTCCATTGCAGGACCTGTAACTGCATAATGCCACAATGGGTTACCAATTTCACTAAATTGGTTAAGATTAACAATACTGTCGCCTCTTTCTTTTAATAATTCTTTAGCTTTATCATAAATTTCTTTCACATTACTTTCACAGCCGGGTGTAGCAAATACTTCTGCACCAACTTTATGAAGCCAGTCAAAACGTTCTTTAGACATTTGTTCGGGCAATACTGCAATTGAGTCGCAACCTAATAGATAAGAGTCGTAAGCACCACCACGGCAATAATTACCTGTTGATGGCCATAA
>JALTDM010000004.1 GCA_027074135.1 Bacteroidales bacterium | reverse complement strand
AATACAAATACCGGATGAAAAACATAAGAAATAATTAAAGCAAACTTCTTCATAATTTTATTCTGACACAGGTTGATGATACTTTTTCAATAGGTCGGTTACAACTTTTACGGGATTGAATGTTTCCAGTGGGATTTCCACAAAAACTGTCAGCCAGTCCGACATAGAGCCGTTCCACAAACCGGGCCATTCAAGAGCCTTGATATTTTGTCCCTCGTAAGATTTGTTGCTGATAAAATAAGCATCGTTATCCACAAAATCATTCAGGTTATGTCTGTCTTTATCAAAAATGATAACCATATCTACGGGATTGAAATGTGTGGAAGCCTCCAAAATTTCTCTTTGTACAGCATCTTCCAAATCAATTTGACTTTTCTCTACAATTTGCAGGGTAGAAAAATTCATATCCTTATACCTCACCCAAAACGGACCACCGCCGGGCTCACCTTCATTTTTAACCATACCCACCACACGGAAAGGTCTGTCAAGGAAATACTTGTAAAATGAAACCTCCTCATTTTCAGTAGCAAATTGCGGAAAAGTATCCAAAAAGTAATAATTATTCAAAAAAGATTTTATTTCAGGCAATGCTATTTTACCTTCCTCATCTAATTTGCCACGCAATTCATCAATTTTCTTTTTAAGGACAACCGCCACGCCACCGAGGAACTTTTTATATCTCACAGAAGTTTCAAAATAATCACCATGTGAGATGTTGTCAATATTCTTTACAAAAATCATTTCGGCATCAATAGAAGCAAGATTTTTGAGCAATGAACCGTGTCCTCCCGGTCTGAACAATAATTCACCGTCAGGAGTACGTACAAGCTCATTGTTTTCGGTTACCGCAACAGTATCGGTTGAATGATATTGGTTCGAAAAATCAATTATAAGTTCCGTTTCATTCAATGTTTTATATACAGACGCTAACTTTTCAAAATCTTCATTAAACTCAGGTGACACAGTAAAATGGAAATATGCCTTGTCTGAGGAAGAAATATGACCTACACCTTCGTACAAATGCTCTTCAAATGCAGTTCGCACGCTACCGTCTCTATATTTATGAAATTCTATCAACCCTTTAGGTGTATGTCCGTAATCAAGACCAAACTCCGTAGCCAAAGCACTAATTACCGTTTTACAATCGCGGCTTTCGACCAACTCGTCTTGCGACTTTCCTGTTTTTTGCTTTAATACGGCATTTAATTTTTCGTAAAACGCAAATCGTCTGTAATTATCACAATATTTTTTCACTTGCGGAAAACCGGATAACTCCGTACAACCTGCGTTAAGACAAGCAAAAAATTCTTTGAACATACGTGTGGCAGCACCAGAAGCTGGTACAAATTTTACAACTTTTTTACCTCTTTCCGAAAGAAAATTATCATACTCGATTACAAATTTTTCAATTTCAACATCTGCATACTTCAGAATTCCGTCGTCAACTACAGCAGGTCTTTCCAATTTCATGTAAGGGGTTCTCTTGCGAAACAAAGACAATTGATATTCAATATTTTTTTCGTCAATTCCTTTTTTTGCCAATAATTCTTTATCTCTTTGAGTAAGCATAATATTTGTATTTTTGTAGTTTGTAAAGTTATTGAAACTTCCGTTAACCATGAGATTTTTTTTTGCAAATATCATAATATTTTTTCTCATATCCTTTTCTCTTAAAGCTCAAAAAGTAGGACTTGTTTTAAGTGGTGGTGGAGCTAAAGGGCTGGCACACATTGGTATAATTCAAGCATTCGAAGAGAATGGCATACCCATTGACTATGTAGTAGGAACATCTATGGGAGCAATTGTCGGTGGTCTGTATGCAGCAGGATATTCTCCCGAAGAAATGAAAAAAATTGCTACTTCAGATGAATTTTTGGATTGGGCATTCGGAAAAATCCCGGATAAATATTTTTTTTACATAAAAAAGAAAGAAACTACTCCGGCTTGGTTAGAATTAAATTTTAAATACGATTCTATAATAAAACCATACCTCCCAATCAGTTTCATAAACACTACTCCGATGAACCTTGCCTTTTTGGAATTATTCTCACAAGCAACACAAAAATCAGGTGGAAATTTCGACAGCTTAATGGTTCCATACAGGTGTATAGCTTCCGATATTATAAAAAACAAAGCTGTTGTATTTTCGAAGGGCAATCTTGGGCTTGCTGTACGTTCGTCAATGGCTTATCCGATATATTATGCCCCGGTCATCATTAACGGTAAAATACTTTATGACGGCGGAATATACAATAATTTCGCAATTGATGTGATGAAAAACGATTTTGACCCTGATTTTATAATAGGTAGTAAAACTTATCTTGACAAAAAATTTATTGACCAAGATGATTTGCTGAAAATTGTGGAAAAATTGGTATTTAACAATAATAATTCGTATGACACATTACATAATTTGTTCATACTTGAACCTCCCGGTCTGCAAAATTATGCGGTCTTTGAATTTGACAAAGCAAAAGAAATAATAGACCTCGGCTACAAATACGGTCTGACACAAGTAGATACAATAAAAAAAATAATTGCTTCATTCCGGGACACAAGCAAAATAAATAAAATGAGAAAAATTTTCCACTCCAAAGAAAAACCTATTTTGATAAAAAACATAAACATCACCAACCTGAATAAATTGCAAAAGAAATATGTAATGCAAAACTTTAAGCACAGAAAAGATACAATAATCACCCTGTCACAATTTAAACAAGGTTATTACCGTCTTATGCAAGATGGACAATTTTCTATGCTTATGCCCATTGCAAAATACAATAAAAAAACAGGTTTTTATGTTATAAACCTTTACATAAAACCCGAAAAACACTTTACTGCAAAATTCGGCGGCAATGTATCTACCGGCACATTTACCACGGGATATTTAGAAGTTAATTACCGTTTTCTTTCTTCAAAAAGTTATTTGTTCAGGTTAAATTCATACTTTGGTAAATTTTACAACTCTGTAGGACTTTCATCACGAATAGAATTCCCGGGTAAAATTCCGTATTACATACTTCTTGGTATAAATTACAACAGATTTAACTATTTTACTTCTAACACAGAATGGTTTTTCCTTGAAACAAATCCCTCCTTTATCATCCACAATAGCACATCTACATTTGGTAAACTTGCATTTGCTTTAGACAACAAAACAAATTTTTCAGTAAACTTGCATATAAATAATGACATAAACCGTTATTACCAAACACTTTATTTCAGTATAGACGACACTACTGACGAAACTTATTTCCCGTACACAAATACATTTTTTCAGATAGATAAAAACACGCTTGATTATGTTCAGTATCCGACCAAAGGAAGCAAAACATCACTTACGGCAGGATATATTTGGGGGTTGGAAAATTATTACGCAGGTAATACTTCATCGCGACATTATCAAACTTATAGAGTAACCCGGTATTGGCCCTATATAGATTTTGAATTCAAAAAAGTAATACGATTTAACAATCTACTTATAACCCCCTCATTTAGTGCACATTTTTCAAACCAATCGCAATTTGAAAATTTTTATTCGTCGGCTTTTTATTATACTCAATTTTCTCCCACCCAATATTCCAAAACTATGTTTTTATATGATTTCAGAGCTCCATCTTGGATGGGTGGAGGCATTTCTTTAGATTATAATGTTTACAAAGGAATTTACTTACATCTGAATCCAAACATTTTCATTCCAGAATCTAAACATTTTGTGGAAAATTATAAAGAAGTTGCACAAAAACCTCTCAGTTATTACAATATGCTTTTTGAGGCTGCTATTGTTTACCATACTAAATTCGGACCGGTTTCTCTGTCGTTTAATGTCTTGGACAAAACATTCAGAAAGCAAAGTGTAATAGTTAATTTCGGTTATCTGATTTTTAATAAAGAATAGTCACTGTTGTATGTATTCAAAAGCACCCAAATCGGGACCGGCATCAGAAGTTCTGTCGTTTCCGTCATAATCAAGCGGTGCAAATACTGCAATTCCCATGTCTCCTTTGTTTAATGCCACACTCCCACTTTTCAGGTGAAAATCATAATCATCCGGAGCAGTAAATCCCGGGTCAGAATTAAATAAACAAGCTGAATTAAAAAAAGCAGTATCAGAAGCCGAATAAGTCTTTGACCTAACCAAGCAGTTATTAAACTTAAAATTTATGCTGCCTCCATCTTCTTCAGAAAACATAATTTCGTCTTCCCTGTCACCATAAACAATACAATTCCCGAAAAACGACTCTTCAATATTACCAACATACAATACTCCGTCGGCAATCAAATTATTGCTCACCAGTATTGACGGCTCTGAACGGTGAGCATAAGCCCAATAATTATTAAATGTGCAATGGTAAAATTTATATTGCCCGCCAATCAAAAAAGCTGCTTCATAAAATCCGCTGTTTGCTGCAATAAGATTTTTTGCGGTAATATGCCCGCCCATTGAGAAAACAGCAGAATAATTGGTGTTGAAAATTTTAACATTATTCAGTTCCACTTCTGCATAATCTGTATAATCGGGTCGTTCACCCGCTTGAATTCCTATTATTGAATTTTTTATGGTTGCATAATTTATAACATTCCCTTTGCTGGTTTGGAAAAACGCTATCCTGTCCCACTGCCCGGGTATATCGTCATACCATTCTTCAAGCCTGTCTCCCTGAAAAACAACAGGATTGTCTTTTGTTCCGTTTACCAACATTTTTCCCGCGACATAAATCGAAGATGAATGATGCAAATGAATATTACAACCTTCATTTATGGTAAGCGTCACCCCTGTATCCACAAATAGATATCCGTAAATCAAATAAGGTTTATCGTTTGTCCATATCATATCTGAACTCAAGATGGTATCTTTAAACAAATGTACATCTTGTCCCCAAGCAACCAACTTAATATTTTTAGATGTGTTGCCTGCAACAAACATTACAGAATCAGTAATTACCATAGGTGAGTTTTGGTTGGTCGGATCAACAGTTACCTCCACAAATACAAAAATACTGTCATTGGCAGGTATAATAACATCAGAAACAGAATTGCCGGAAACACCGTCAATATTTAACCTGAATTGAGACCTTGCGCCTCCTGCCAAATAAATTTTGTCCAGTTTAACATCTTTTGAATTTCTGTTGTGTACAGTAAAATGTTGAGTTGTAGAGCCTATGGTTGTAAAAACTGTATCAAAACTTAGTGTATCTGTAGAAAAATCTATTGCAGCCTCATTCAAATAGTCGCTATCCTTTTTGCAACTACTTACCCAAAATAAAATAATTACGAACAGTAAAGAAAAAAATATTTTTTTAAAAATGCTTGCCATTTGAAACAGTATAAAAAAAGGGCGGTACCCCCACCCTTTTATTAACTAATAAATTTATAAAATATTACATCTTTGTATAAGTCTCCGTACATTGATCTTGCTGATCGTTTTTCCAATAAATCCCGTAAGTATCGTCAGTAGAAATATAATCAGCATTTCCTTGAGTAGTCTTCTTATATCTGTTTATATCATATTTCAGGATAATTTTGAAATTTACTGTGTCTGCAAAATAACTTGAACCTGCACTTGTATTCCTTATTACATATAATAATGTATCACTTGTATAAGTTGTATCAGTTCCGTTTACATGCATATTAGTCTCAACAAGGGGTACTTCTTGCATAGGTATATTTACCAACAATGTAGTATCTCCATGAGTAATGTTACCATAAACCCTTAAATTTTCAATATTGGAAAGCTTAGGAAAGATAATCCTATTATTTACACTGTCACTTGCAACAAGTTTGGTAAAAACATTATCGTAAATATCAAAATCAGGATTAATGTGTTCTTGACTGGTTCTTTTCATACGATACCACGTACAGAATTTTTGAGCTTGATTGTAAACAACAACATTCAAAGTTTTATCAGTTTTATTACCCGCGTCATCTTGCAAAGTATAATAAATGTGATAATTACCCGTCAGTTTAGGAATTATCATAGTACCACTTACAGAACTAACCGGAATATCATGGGTATATTTCAAGTTTTTTTCAACTTCTTTGCCGTCAAAATTATCATCACAAGAAACTCCTTTGGGTGGCATAGGAATATTATATGGTTCACCTACAATAGCAGTATCAGGATTCCCCACAAGAAAATATATTTGCGGCGGAACTTCATCATTCATTTTACAACTGCTTAAAAATAAAGCTAAAACTCCTGCCAATAAAGCAATCTTTTTCATAACATTACATATTTTGCTTACAAATATAGTCATTTATAATAAAATAGGATATATGTGAAAAATTTTTTTCCTGTTATCAACAAATGATATATCTTTGTAGCGAATTATAAAAAATTAAACAACTATGAAAAAGATGAGATTATTAACAGTGTTATTTGCAGTTGCAGGAATGATTTTCTTGAACAGCTGCGGTGGAGACGATCAACATGCAGCTCCAACAATTTCAATAAGCAAAACAAGTTGGGAATTGGATTTCTCAAATGACACAGCTGTACAAGTACTATTCACAGCAGATGTAAATGCTGAAGGAGAAGTTGAAACATTTTCTATTACAGAAACAAAAATTGACCAAAACGGTGGGCAAACATCAGCAGCTTATGACGCTTCTACAACTTCATCATTCAAAGGTGAAACAAGTAAAAAATACACATTTGACAAAACTTTCTACGCTAGTGATTTTACCCAATACAAAGAATATGATTACAAATTCTCAGTTACAGACAAAGACGGACAAAGCTACAGCGTAACTGTAAAAATTACTAAAAAAGCTGAAGCTACATCTCCCGATGCAACAGAATATTCTACTGTATTGATGGGTGCACAAAGCAATGCCAATGTCGGTAGTTTTTATGATGTGGAAAGCAACACTGTTTACACATTAAGTGATGCTAATGCACATCAAGCT
The DNA here is from genome assembly GCA_027074135.1 of Bacteroidales bacterium. Lineage (GTDB taxonomy): Bacteria > Bacteroidota > Bacteroidia > Bacteroidales > JALTDM01 > JALTDM01. Next base: position 30,033 of record JALTDM010000004.1, on the reverse strand, counting down.
GATGTTGATTTCATATATTACTATGGAAGTACGAACACTGCTACAATAGCAGCTCCGAATGATGAAACAGTAAACGGACAAAGTGGTGACTTTACTTGGACACAAGATTGGACAACTCAAAATGCAACAGCTTTTTACAAACTTACAGGTGTTGATTTTGCTTCTATCCAAACAACAGCAGATGTAGATGCAGCTCTTGAAGGACAAAACAGTCCTCTCTCAAAAGTTCCACAACTTGCAGTAGGCGATGTTGTTGGATTTACAACAGCAGCAGGAACAAACGGAGTATTCAAAGTAACAGATATTTCGGGAACAAGTGATGGAACTATTACAATTGATGTTAAAACAAATGTTGCCGCTAACTAAAACAACTTAATCACAAATAAAAAAGCCGCCAAAAAGGCGGCTTTTTTATTTTTACACCTTGCCCTAAATAAAATAAAAATAATACTTTTGAACTTTAAAACAAAAGTATTATGAGAAAATCATTTTGGATTATAACCTTTTCATTTCTAGCCATTTTAAACTCTTGTAACAACAAACAAGATAACACTACGGTAAAGGAAAACATTCAACAAACACCGGAACAACAGACAGATGCTAATTATTGTAATATTTTTTCACAAAAAAACACATACCACACAGGTGATTCCATAGCACTTGCAATACATTACGATAAGGCTCCTGACACTGTAACAGTTTACATAGACGGGAATCAAACTGATAAATTTCCGGGAGAGAAAAATAAATACCAATTTTCCACTGCAAACTTTCGTACAGGACACCACCAGCTTATGCTAATTTCACAATATGGAAAGCAAAAAGAAACGGATTCTTATAATTTTCTACTACTTTCCGACATTAAACCTGAAGTGAAAAAAATTGAAGTTATAAAAACATTTCCGCACGATAAAAAAGCTTACACCCAAGGGTTGCTTTTTGACAACGGCTACCTATACGAAGGAACAGGCCAATGGGGGCAATCTTCATTAAGAAAAATAAAACTTCCTGATTATGAAATCATCCAATCATACAGTCTGCCGGATAATGTTTTTGGCGAAGGTATCGTGCTCTACAAAGATGAGATTATACAACTTACCTGGCAATCCCGAACTGCATTTGTGTTTGACAAAGAAAACTTTACTTTAAAAAATAAATTTACATACACAACAGAAGGTTGGGGAATAACAAATCTTGGAGACAAACTTATTATGAGTGACGGTTCTAACACTCTCTACGAACTTGATCCGAATACATTTACCGTTACAGACAAAATAGAAGTTTATGACGACAAAAGGGGAATATCTGCCCTGAACGAATTGGAAAATATAAACGGATTGATTTATGCAAATGTATATCAAACTGATACCATTGTCGTAATTGACCCCGCCAACGGTAAAGTATTGAAAAAAATAGACTGCACGGGCTTGCTTACAGATAAAGATAAATTTCCCGGGATAGATGTTTTGAACGGTATTGCCTATGACCATAAAACAGGTAAAATTTACATTACGGGTAAAAACTGGCCAAAACTTTTTGAAGTAAAAATGTAAACCTATGCCTAATTTCCACTTGGCTGCCCATTGCATAAAATATCTCATAACCGCCCGACACAAAAGAGGATACGGTATTCACTCACCGTTTCTTTTTGAGTTTATTACAAAAGGAATATCTGCCCCAAACCGGAATTTTATTTTACCTGATGTTGAAAAACTCTACGGAAATCTGAAAAGGGATTGTTCTGAAATAATCGTAACTGACTTTGGTGCAGGTTCACACAAAATGAAAAATGACAACCGCAAGATATGTGAAATAGCAAAATATTCTCTCATGCCACTTAAATACCGTTTGCTTCTCGCAAAAAATTTTAATTATTTGAAAATTAACACTGTACTTGAACTAGGTACATCACTCGGAGTCACTACAGCTTATTTGGCAAAATATGCAGGGAATACAGTAACAAGTATAGAAGGTGACTTAAATTTATACGAACTTGCTACAGAAAATTTAAAAAAACTGAACATAAAAAATGTAAACCTGATAAATGACGAATTTGCATCCGCATTGGAGAAAATAAATCAAAAATTTGATGCAATCCTAATAGACGGTAACCACACATATAAAGCAACAATTCAATACTTTAATAAATTGATTGCAAACAATTGTCACAATAAAACCATTCTGATTTTTGATGATATTTATTGGTCAAAAGGAATGACACAAGCTTGGAAAGAAATAAAAAAATCATCAAAAACAACATTAACTTTAGACTTCTGTAAACTCGGTATTGCATTTTTAAACCCGGGACTATCAAAACAAAATTTTGTAGTAAGGTATTGAGTTATAAAATAAATTTGCACATTTTTGTGTTATGACAAAAACGAGGATATGAAAAAAATATTTTTCTTATTCTGTATTGCATTTGCCATAAATTCTTTTTCACAAAACAGACTTGTGGTTATAAAGAAAGGCGGTATTTTTCTTAAAAACAAGAATAAATTAACTTTTAGAGCTATACATGCAACTTTAGACGGAGAAGATGGCAAAATAATAGCCATGGGCAAAGGAGAAGGGACTTTCCCTCCTGAAGTACTTGTTATCAATAAGAGATTTTACAAACTTTACTTGACAGGAGAGGATTTAATCTTAAAACATCTTAAAAGAGATATTACTGCATACGATACAGTTATAGATCATTATCACTACAAATGGGAAGAGGCCAAACTGGTAAAAAAAGGAAATAAGAGTGACACAAATTACAAACTCCAAATCAACAGGATACGGAAAAGGAAATATATCCTATCCGGTGGGCATTAAATGTCTAAAATATAATAACAGAAAGCCCGGCACTAAAAGAATTTACTTTTACAATATCGTCTGTAACTCCATTGAAAAAAGGCGTGAAGTTATAACGGAAGTTTAGACCGAACTTATCATAAAACATTTTCACATAAAGACTACCTGTGACTTTACTGATTCCCGGCATGTCATACAATTTGACCTTTATTTTTTCCTGTGAATCTTCAAAAAAATTATCTCCAATATATTTTCGGTATGCAGTAAGATTGTAACCAATATTTGCACCTATGGTAAATTTAAAATTCTTTTTTCTAATGTTATTATTTGTTTTAAAGCGTATTTCGAGAGGCATACCTATATATGCCACTGTAAGTTTATTTTTTGAATAATTCAAACTATCGGGAATAGTAGTCAATGTAGGAATTTCCGCACTATCTTTAGTAATAAAAAAATTACCGTAAATGTTCACTGCATCAATATTACCTCCCATTGCCACAGTAATATTCTTTTCTTTTCCGGTAAGAAAAAAATATGCAGTAACATTTATTTCACTACAATTGTTTTTTAAAGTTATGCTTTGGGGATAATTTAGCCATTTATAATAATTAACATCCAAAACAAGATCTTCATTCAAAAACTTTTTTGATAAACTTGTATCCTGTTGGGCAAACAAAATACTTACTGAAAAGAATAAAATTAAAACAATGAAAATTTTTCTCATATGATAAAAATTAAAAACAGGGAAGCACAATTACTTCCCCATTTTCATATTACAATTTAAAAACTTTCCTTATCGTATCTTCAAGGTCAAGTTTTTCCCAGTCGAAAAATTGTACTTTTTTTACTTTATCGGTGTGTGTGCCGTCACTGTTAACATATCTCAACAACACTTCTTTTTCGTATGGGTCTCTTCCCAGATGCCCGTAAGCTGCAGTTTCTTTAAAAATCGGATACCTTAAACCGAATTTATCAATAATTGCTTTAGGTGAAAAATCAAAAATATCATTTATCCTATTTGCAATTTCTTCATCTGTCATATTCACCTTTGCAGTACCGAATGTGTTCACATAAATGCTTATAGGCTTAGCAATACCAATAGCATATGACAATTGTAACAACACTTCGTCAGCCACACCTGCGTGCACTAAATTTTTGGCCACATACCTTGCCGCATAAGCAGCAGACCTGTCAACCTTTGTTGAATCTTTACCTGAAAATGCTCCTCCTCCGTGTGGTGCTTTACCTCCGTATGTATCAACAATTATTTTCCTTCCTGTTAGACCGGTATCTCCGTGTGGCCCGCCAATAACAAATTTTCCTGTCGGGTTTACATGGAAAATAAATTCCTTATCAAAATCAAACAACCCTTTCAAATGTTCCGGCAACCTTTCTTTTGTTTTGGGTATCAAATATTTAAGCAAATCTTCTTTTATTTTTCTTTGCATCAAATCTTCATCATCGTCAAATTCGTCGTGTTGAGTTGAAATAACTATCGTGTGAATCCTTGCAGGCTTACCGTTATCATCATATTCTACGGTAACTTGTGATTTGGCATCGGGTCTGAGATAAGGCATTAAATCAGGATGGTTTTTACGAATATCGGTCAAATCTTGCAACAGCATATGAGCCAATACAATAGGCAACGGCATGTATTCTTCAGTTTCATTTACGGCATATCCGAACATTATACCTTGATCACCGGCACCTATTTCATCTTTTCGTTCCACGCCTTGATTAATGTCCGGTGATTGTTCGTGAATAGTAGAAATTACTCCGCAACTTTCCCCTTCAAATTTATATTCAGGATTTGTGTAGCCTATATTTTTTATAACCTTTCTCGCGGTTTTTTGTACATCAACCCACGCTTTTGTTTTAACTTCACCCGAAATTACAACCAGACCCGTGGTTACCAATGTTTCTACAGCAACCTTTGAGTCAGGGTCTTGTCTCAAAAATTCATCTAATAATGCATCCGATATTTGATCAGCTATTTTATCGGGGTGTCCTTCCGATACAGATTCTGATGTAAATAAGTATCCCATATCTTTTTATTTTTTTGTAGTTAATAATTGGAAAATTTCTTCAAGAGATTTCTCTTGTTTGTGCAAAGATAATACAGTTAATTCGTTAGCCACAGCAAAATTGAAAATTTTGGGTCGTAAATCTTCATCCGACTTGCCCGTCAGAATCCACTTAAAACCTTTGATATGAGCCGCTTTCTTAACTCCCGGTATTGACATTAACATTTCAATGGTAATGTCTTTATCAAATTCCACTTCAATTTTCACATATTCTTCTTTTGTTATTTGCTGGATGTTTTCAACAGTATCGTCTGCTATTATTTTTCCTTGATTGATTATGATTACATTATCACAAATTGCTTCCACTTCTTGCATTATATGAGTTGAAAGCATCACGGTTTTTTCCTTTCCTACATTTTTTATCAGATTCCTAATTTCAATAATCTGATTAGGGTCAAGGCCGCTTGTGGGCTCATCAAGAATCAAAATTTCAGGGTCGTGTATCAATGCTTGTGCCAGCCCAACTCTCTGACGGTAACCCTTTGACAACTCACCAATTTTTTTGTTTTGTTCAGGTGTAAGACCTGTCAATTCTATTATATCATCAACTTTTTTCTTAATGTCTTTCACCTTGTAAATATGTGCCACAAAACTTAAATATTCTCGTACAAACATATCTAAATACAAAGGATTGTTTTCCGCCAAATAACCTATCATTTTTTGTACTTCCAACTCATGTTCGTCAATATCCAAACCATTTACCAGCACTTGACCTTCTGTCTTGGAAATAAATCCTGTTATAATCTTCATTGTGGTTGACTTTCCTGCTCCATTTGGTCCCAAAAAACCTGTAATGCTTCCTTTTTCTATCGTAAAACTAACATTATCCAATGCTTTTTGCTTACCGTAAAACTTTGTCAAGTTTCTAACTTCTATCGACATAATCTCTACATTGTTTTATATTTGCAAAAATAATTTAAATAAGATTACAACTGCGAAAAAATGAGTTTATTGCATAGATATGCTGCAGGAATAGAAGCCGGAGTGGATGAAGCAGGTAGAGGTCCATTGGCAGGACCGGTTTATGCTGCTGCAGTCATCCTTCCTGATGATGTAATAATTGAGGGATTGAATGATTCAAAAAAAATAAGTGAGAAGAAAAGATATGAATTAAGGAAAATAATTGAAAAGCAAGCAGTTGACTACGCAGTAGCAAGTGTTTCAAATGAAGAAATAGACAAAATAAATATACTCAATGCAACTTACAAAGCTATGCATCTCGCCATTTCAAAACTAAAAACAAAACCGCAACATTTAATCATTGACGGTAACAGATTTAAACCATATCTGGACATTCCCTTTGATTGTATTGTAAAAGGCGACGGTAAATATGCTTCAATAGCAGCTGCATCAATTCTTGCTAAAACTTACCGTGACGATTTTATGATAAAAATTGCAAAAGAATATCCGCAATACGGTTGGGAAACCAACAAAGGTTACGGCACTAAAAAACATATTGAAGCAATTGAAAAATACGGTATTACACATTACCACCGCAAAAGTTTTTTGTCAAAATATTTATACAGGCTAAAGTTTTAAAAATCACTTTCTTTTAAACTTAACTTTATCTGTTTGATAATAATCCGCACCATATCCAAATGCTTTTTTCAAATCACGCACATTATGCATTCCCCACAACATAACCTTGCAACCTTTATCCTTAATTTTTTTTACCGCAAGAGCATCTGCAAATTTGAAATGCATGCTTATCCCGTCAACTTTTGAGCTATTACATTCATTTATTGCATCCTGAACTCCATTTGCATAATAAAAAAGTATGTAATTGCTGTGCTTTTTAGACAATTCATTTAAAATTACATCATCGTGTGTCTCAAAGAACACCTTGTTTTTCCCGCCGTATTTATTTGCAATACTTTTAAGTTTTTTTGCAAAAATCTTCTTGCTAACATCATCAAGCCCGTAAGTTTTAATATCAAGGGACACAATTTTGCCCGAATCAATTGATGACAAAAAACTGTTAACGCTTATTATGTCATACTTTTTAAAAACGTATCTGTTGAAAGGCAAAGAATCATAAACCACAGAAGAAACAAATCCCAGTTTACCAGGCAAACTACCGTCATGCCAATAAACCAATACACAGTCTTTTGTCAACTGCACATCACCCTCTGTCCCGTCCAGAAAATTGTACGCTTTTAACAAGGAAGGGTATGAATCCAACGGGAGCAATGATTTTATTCCCATTCCACCATGCCCCAAGACTTTAGCATTCTCAGGTACAACCAACCTATACGAGCAACCGGCGAGAATAAAAACAAGCAGGCTACTTATCAAGCCTTTCATGCAAAAACCATTTCAAAGTTTTCAAATCCAAATCTTTTGCAATTATTTTTTTGTCCTTGTCTAACACATATAAGCGTGGTGTCATAAAAATATCATAAATCATAATCAATTCTCCGTAATTCTTACCCGCATAATATGCATTAATCCAGTCTGTAAAACCGTTATCTGCCACATATTTTTTCCAATTATCAAAATCATTAGTTGCAGTAATTGCTACAACCTTGAGTCCTTTGTCTTTATATTTTTTGTACAAATCATAAAATCCCGGCGTAAACTGCTGGCAATGATGACAATCTGCAGACCAAAAATAAAGAATCATTAGCGGTGCTTTAATATCTTCAAAATTAAAAACCTTATCTGTATTCATCTCTGCCAATGGAATATCAGGTGCTTTTTCTCCTGTAAGAAGTTTTTTCATAATGTTTACCCTGAATTGCAATTTTTGCTTAAAAGATTCTGGAGAAGGTATTTTATCATTCAAAAAATAATTTTCCGCAATAGCAATAAAGGCTTTTTCATTTGCCCATTTCCCGGAATTTTCAAAATTATTTATCATTAGTTTTGCAATGGCTGTAAGTGTTTGTTTATTGCCTTCTGCTTTTTTCAGAATCTCCAAGGCATCGTGAGCTATGCTGTCAGAATTATTATAGGCAACCTGTGTAAAATATTTGTTCAGTTTATTGGCAAAAACCGTTGTATGAATAAACCTTGGGTCGGAAAAGTCAATATAATCAAAAAAATGATGCTTATAATACATGTATTTTCTATACCTTATTTCCATTTGCTGTTGCATCGGATTTAGTTTAGGATTTACACTAAATGTATCCGGCACAATAATATCTTTCAAAGACTTCAACAAATCAGCAAAAAAAGTTCCTTTTGCCTTTTTTATGTATTTATCCCGTTCTTCATTCAGATAAGTATTAAACTTTTCAATATCTTTATTTATAACTTTAAGAGAATCTTGATTACCTCTGTTTTTTTGCATTCTCTCCGAAAAACTCCTCATCTTTTTCCTGTTCGAATACGACAACTTTTGATAATCCAAAAACAATTCATTTTCTTTTGAATCTTCTATTTTTGCCGTACCCATCAGGTCGTTTATATCAGCAACTATATTAAACTTACGGTTATTGTCATCTATAATTACCTCCAGAAATGATTTTTTAGGAAATAATATAAAATATGTTCCGGTAGCCAAAGTAGAATCAAATTCGATGGAAGCTCTCCCCTTATCATTTGTTTTCACCGTATCCAAAAAAATATTCTTTTGCATGTAATGCGATCCGAAAATCACATCTTTATTTTCCCAACCCTTAATATCCAAGTCGATTTTTACTTTTTTATCTTTGGAGGAATCTTCCGTTTTTTGAGAAAAACAAGACACATTAATCAATGATGTGGCAATAACCATAACCAACAAAGCAATCTTTTTCATATCCATAATCATTTTTAGAATGGGTAAATTTATGAATAAATGTATAAACAATATTCATTATTTAAGCAAAATTCAACTTTTCACGGTTTTTACACAAACAAAATCATTACTAAAGTAAATTTTAAGTATTTTTGCAAAACCTTATGGTGGGATGCCGGAGCGGTTGAACGGGGCGGTCTCGAAAACCGTTGTACTCGCAAGGGTACCGGGGGTTCGAATCCCCCTCCCACCGCTTAAAAAAAATTCCAAAAAACTTACTCTTAAACGCAACCTTTCACACATTTTTTCAGTATATTTGTAAGGAAAATCAAAATATATGAAATTAAAATTATTTTTTCTCTCAATATATGTTGCAATATTTAACTTTATTGCTTTTTCGCAAGCTGACAGCTTGATATCCCCACATTACCTTAAAATTAAAGGCACTAATATTGAACTGATGCCCCCTAAATTTTTCATTTCTCTACCCACTCAAAACAATGTTCTTGTACATCCTTCTACATCTTCCACCATTCAAGTAAATGAAATTAAGGGTTTGGGTTATCCGCTTTCAATCTCTAAGCTCACAAATGAACATATTGAAAAACAAGGGGCTAAACTGATTTTAAAAAAGGATACCGTAATGTCTAACGGTAATAAATCGACCTTGTACCTGATTAGATTCAAGGTTACCGGTAAGGATGCCAACCATACAACATTGGAATATGAAAGGTATATGCTCTTTACAGGAGATTATAACAATACTATGTGGATAAATGCCAATTATCCTGTTATAGCAAAAGAAACTATTGCACCCGTATTATTAAAAAGTATATTAAGTGCAAGATTTACAAAGCAATGAAAAAAATTATTTTTCACATATTAACCTACTCTTTTTTACTTTTATTTTCAACTTCTGTAAAATCCCAAACATATACTGTTTCCACACAAATACCATGGAACACTGAACATCAAAACATGTGGGGACCTAATGGCGACCCTTTTGATATAAATATGACTTTGGATCTTTTTCATGTTTATTATGATACATCAATGTCCATAGGATATATACAAGATGTCTTGGGAGGACAATTTGGAGCAAATTTTAATATAAACACTTGGATGCTGCTTGGCTCAACATTTCAAATGACTGGTTTTACAACAGGTTGGATTGATGTAAATTACCCTGTTCAAGTAAATTTAACCTTCCCAAATAATTACACTTGGAATCCGGGTGAATGGGTAACTATACAATCTGACTACGATCTTCTTGATGGTTGGTACCTTCATTCTCATTTCCCACAAGCCGGTGTTATTTCTCTTGATTTGGATTATGGATTTGGACTTGATATAAATGCCGATGTTTGTTTATATGATTGCACAAACCTACAACTTGTTAATGTAGATGTGCCTGCAGACTCTCTTATACTTTTTTATCTTAACGGTCAAACAGGCGAAGTAATCTATCCTTGTGCTGACAATGGCAGTTTCGGATTTTGTCATGATACTGTCTTACCTATAACATTCAACAACTTTGCAAATACAGGATTAAGTGGGGAAATCACTATCCCATACATAGAAACACATGACCATCTGGATTTGTCCGATGGATGCCACCAAACAATTTTGGCTGATGGTGATTCAACTTATGCTTATTTCGATTTAGACATATTGCAATTTTTGTCATTTATAGCTGGATTTTTACCACCACCACAAGGTCCTGCCATTCAACAATTTGTTGATGCTCTTAACGGAACATATGATTTAGGTGGAGGAATTACAGTGGACTACTCGTTGCTCACCGCAAATCTCATGTTTAGCAGCACTATGCAACAAGACTTGAGTTTTCACCCTACGGTGTGGAGTACTTTATCTTTCCCAACACCATTAGAATATTACGTAACTGACCCGTCAAATGATACTGTTGACAGTGGAGTAAGTGATACTATTAGATTTGCTGCTTGTCAGGATTTACACGTTCATTGGCCTTGTTTTGGTTGGCCATCAATGGACGTTGGAATAAATCACAGTATAGATCCGACTTTTACAAATCATACTTGGGACAGCATTGCTTTCACATTTGCAATAACGGCATTGGAATTTACAATAAACATCCCCATACCTGTAACACCACCTGCAGAAATGCCCGGATTTTGCATACCTTTAGACCACGATCAAGCACCAATGCTTAAATCCGACAGTCTTTCTACAATAATCGTAACCGACACTTGCTATAAAGGTAATCCAGCAGGACAAAATGAAGCGGTAAATTCGTCATTGGATGGGAAATCAAATAATTCTGATTCATCTCCACCCGGATTATTTATTTGTTCCAGACCTTATTTCATTCCAGGTGTAGATACACCTGATATAGATTTAATAGGCTTAAAATGGTCATATCATATAGGTCCGCTTGTTGATGAACAATACCCACTCGGATACATACCATTTACGTGGTATAATAATACTTGGGATTTAGATGGGTTCCAAGATACAACTATAGATCCTGTTACAATGATTCCTAATCCCGAAATCGCTATTGTAGATACCACTGACCAAGATGTTCAATGTGCAGGTGATTCAACAGGATATTTGGTTGTACAAATAGAAAACGGCACACCTCCTTACACGTATTCTTGGAGTAATGGTGTTGTGCATACATCACCAAATCACACAGATACACTTTATAATGTCGGTGCAGGTACTTATGAAGTTACCGTAAGCGATGCTAATGGTTGTGAACTTACTGCACAATATGATATTGTAGAACTTGATCCGCCAATAATTGTTGACTACGATGTGACAGATGTACTTTGTTATGGTGACAGTACCGGAGCAATAGACATTACAGTATCCGGAGGCACACCAGGATATACCTATTATTGGGATCCCACAGCAGCAACTAATGAAGATTTAACAAACCTGCCTGCAGGAACTTATACTGTATTTGTAACTGATGCAGTAGGTTGTACAAAAGAAGTTCCTATCGAAGTTTCTCAACCCGATACACCATTGATTTTGACAATAGATACATTTGAAAATGTTTTATGTAACGGTGGTAACAACGCTTTTATTGATTTGAATGTTATAGGAGGAACGCCTCCATATACTTACCAGTGGAACAATGGTGAAACAACCGAAGACTTGCAATTCTTAACAGCAGGAACTTATACGGTAACCGTAACTGACAACAACGGATGTTCCGAAACAATTTCACAAACAATTACAGAACCTGATCCGATTGCTGTTGAAGACACAATACATAATGTTAGTTGTTACGGTGGCAGTGACGGATATATTGACATAACCGTAACAGGCGGTACACCTCCGTATTCATATTCTTGGAGCAATGGTGATTCTTCCCAAGACATTAATAACCTTATTGAAGGTAATTACAGCGTAACTGTTACAGACGACCACGGTTGCCAATATTTTGCAACTTATTATGTGGATGAACCCGATGCACCGCTGCAATCAAGCATAACAGCACACGATGTATTGTGTCACGGAGAAAGCACAGGAAGTGCAGACCTAACTGTAACCGGCGGTGTTTTACCTTATTCTTATCAATGGAGTAATGGAACAACATCTGAAGATTTAACCAATGTTCCTGCTGGAGAATACACTGTAACAATAACAGACCTTTACGGTTGTGTTTTAACTGACTCCGTTTTCATTGACGAACCGGATGAACCGCTGCAATTAACTGCAACCGTAGATGATGTAAGGTGCCACGGTGAATACAATGGCTCCATAACTCTTAATATTACCGGCGGTACACCGTCATACACGGTTATGTGGAATACGGGAGCACAAAATACGGTTTATGAAGGATTGGCAGCAGGTACATATTCCGTTACCGTAAATGATGCCAACGGTTGTAAAATATATGGTGAATATGAAGTAAATGAACCACAACCTTTATATGCTGCAGTTACTGAACCTCAACAAATTTGCATAGGAGAAACAGCACAAATTTGGGTGGCAGCTACAGGTGGCACATATCCATATTCGTTTGAGTGGAGCAACGGAATGACAGTAGATACTATTTATGTAGAACCCGATACTACCACAAATTACAGCGTAACAGTAACTGACAGTCACGGATGCCAATTTATCCCAGAACATACAACAGTTAATGTTTATCCGCCGTTGTCTGCAGAACTTACATTAAGTGATGATACAGTTTGCCCGGGAGATAATGTTGAAATAGATATGCAAGTGCAAGGCGGTAATGGTGAGTACCACATTTATCTTGATACAAACGAAATACAAGTTCCTTATACTTATTACAGTGGATCACTGGCAGGAAATAGATATTTACATTTCACAATTACAGATGGTTGTACTACACCACATCTTACAATAGACACATCATTCTATGTTATTAATGTGCCAACATTAAGCTTTTCACCCGACACAACGGCAGGTTGTCCGCCGCTGAATGTAACATTTAACTTGAATGTATTTTATCCCGGTTTGATTTACAGGTGGGACTTTGGAGATGTAACCACTTTCCCGGAAACCGAACATCAAAACATAACACATACTTATTCACAACCCGGGACTTACACTGTTACTGTATATACAACAACGGAAGAAGGTTGCCAAGTTAAACAAACTGCTGAAAATCTGATTACAATTTATCCAGTTCCTGATGCGGAATTTATCACAGATCCTACTGTAATACAAATTTTCCATACACAAATCAATTTCTATAACCTATCACAGGGGGCAACCGATTATATATGGGATTTCGGAGATGGAGATTCTTCGTTACAAGAAAATCCGGCACATATCTTTAATTTCTTACATGACCATTACACGGTAACACTTACAGCACGTAATTTCTACGGATGTGTTGATACTGCAGTGAAAGTACTGCAAGTTGCTGACTTTTATACATTCTGGGCACCGAACGCATTTACTCCTGATAACGACGGAGTTAATGACATTTTCATTACCAAAGGCACAAATGTGGATAATTCAACATTCTCACTTTACATATACGACAGGTGGGGAGAACTAATCTTCCAGAGCAACGATATAAACAAAGGTTGGGACGGAACCGTAAACGGCAAAAAAGCTGAAGTCGGTACTTACAAGTGGCATGCGGAATTTTATGACAGAGCCGGCAAATTCCACACATATTCGGGAAATGTTATATTAATAAGGTAACACAGCGGTTAAAAAAATTACCTCAATTTTATTATTGTCAATTCAATTTTTTGACCGAAATTGCGTTATTAACATTTAATCATTCATTATCAAAAAACATAAATATTGAAAAAACTATGACATATGCTTTGATACAAAGGATTTGCTGATTTAAGGAACTGTAATTGCTCTGTTTTTTTTCATAAAGCAATAAAAGTCAGAGTTGTTTGGAATGAAAATTAATGAATCAATATCACATTACACATTAATGGAAATAAAAAAGAAAATAAAAAGTTTAGATGATATTGAATATACTGAAATCCTTTTTAAATACAGATATTGGGAAAACGACTATCACAAAAGATTTATAACCAAAAGAGAAATTTATATGGCCTCGCCAAGCGAGTTTGCAGATAAGCTTGATTGTAAAATTCCGATACGATATGATTTAATGGATATGGATAAAAAACAAGCTGAATTATTCTACAAACGATTGGCAAACGAAGTAGAGCCAAATTTATCACGACAATTAAAAAGAAAAAAGATTAGAGAACTATTAAAATTAGAAGCATATAAAGACAAAGAAAAAAATAGTGATTTTCAAAGACACTATCTTGAGCAATTATTTCAAAGATTGGGAATTTTAAGTTTAACAGAAGAAAAATGTTTAGACATTATGTGGGAGAAATATGCAAATAACCATAAAGGTTTTTGCATAGGCTATAATTCTAAAATTCTTTTTAGATATTTAGGTGGTGGTGGTAAAGTTCAATATTATGATGAGATACCAATTCTTTTACCATAACCAATTATGGACAGTGATTTAATCAGATATATGCAAGTATATTTTAAAGAAAAAAATGGAGCTATGAAAAAGAATACAGAACACAAAAATTTTGGTATAATGGTACAACTATTGAAGATAGACAAATTAGAGTACCAAAAGAAGCTTTCAATTGTATAATTTTAAGGAAAAATATTAGTGATGAAGATGAAAAAGATATAAGAAGAGCTGTAATAGAAAATATTGGAGATATTAAAATATTAAGGATAACATTGCGTATAAGTAATGGCGGACAAAAAGTTAAAAATGAACAATTTGAATAAAATAAACAATAATACCATAAAGTGCAGAAAATCCCGCTACTACTTATACACAAAACCGTTATCATAAAACATAAACATCTATTCATTTTTTTTTAACTTTGTGAATACAACAAAAGTCATAGAAAGTGGGAAAACATTTATTTTTTTTAGCATTCATACTTTTTGCACGGACAGGGATTGGTCAAGACACTAAAAGCTATCTTGCCATACCTGATAATTTTTTTTCCATAATGAAATCCAAAGGTAATGATGCCGCCATTGATTACATTTTTAAAACAAACAAATACCTCAGAACACAAGTTGCAGGCAACCTAAAAATTAAAAACGAACTGAACAAAATAGTAAAATTACTCGGCAAATTTTATGGCAGTGAACTCATTGAAGAAACAAAAGCAGGAAACAATTACATCCGACTGTTTTATCTTGCCAAATACGACAGACAACCTTTGTTGTTTATTTTTACAATGTACCGTCCAGGCAAAAAGTGGCGTATCCAACAGTTGCGTTTTTCTGAAAAGGTAGGCGATTACTTAGATGAAAAGAGAGGAGTAAATAAGCCTGCACAATAGAATCATCATATTATTTTTGTGATTACTTTTGTACATCAAAAAATAAACCCTACTGATTATGAAAATTTCGTTGAATTGGCTTGGAGAACTCATTGATTTGAAAAATATACAAGCATCAGAAATAAAATATATACTAACCTCCATAGGATTGGAAGTTGCATCAACAGAAAAATTTCACCCCATAAAAGGCGGACTGGAAGGTTTGAAAATAGGCAAAGTGCTTGAATTCAAAAAAATAGAAGGTACAAATAATCTTTCTGCAACCAAAGTTGATATCGGCGGAAAAGTTTTGGATATAGTTTGCGGAGCACCCAATGTTGCAGAAAACCAGAAAGTAGTAGTAGCTACCGTAGGAACTACTTTGTATTACAAAAATGAAGTCCTTAAAATAAAAAAAGTAAAACTTCGCGGACATGTCTCCGAAGGAATGATTTGTGCAGAAGATGAAATCGGACTGGGCGACTCCCATGATGGTATTTTGGTTTTGGACGAAAATGCACCGGTGGGTAAAGATTTCAAAAATTATGTAAATATACCCGAGGACACAGTAATAGAAGTAGAACTTACACCAAACAGAATTGATGCAGCTTCACATTACGGAGTAGCAAGGGATATTTTTGCCTATTACAATGCAAACGAAAAGTACCTAAAACTAAAAAAAAGAGATGCAGAAATAAAAATTGACAACAATTCTCTTCCCATTGACATAATTATTGAAGACAATGAAGGTTGCAAACGCTACACAGGAATTTCAATAAAAGGCGTAACGGTAAAAGAATCTCCCGACTGGCTCAAATACAAACTGATGACTATAGGCCTCACTCCAATAAACAACATTGTGGACATTACAAACTTCGTTTTGCACGAAACGGGGCAACCACTGCACGCATTTGATGCAGACAAAATAAAAGGTAATACAATCAAAGTAAAAACTTTACCCGAAGGTACACCTTTTACAACTCTTGACGATGTAGGACGCAAGCTGTCGGCAGAAGACCTTATGATATGCGATGCCGAAAATACACCTCTGTGTATGGCGGGAGTATTTGGCGGTAAATATTCCGGAATAACGGAAGAAACAAAAAATATTTTTCTAGAAAGTGCTTGGTTCAATCCTGTTTTCATCAGAAAATCTGCCAAACGGCATAATTTACATACCGACGCTTCTTTCAGATTTGAACGAGGTACTGATATAAACAATACGGTTTATCCTCTAAAACTTGCAGCTAAATTGATTAAAGAACTTGCAGGTGGAGAAATTGCAATGGAAATAAATGATGTGTATCCCGAACCTGTAGAAGAAAAAGTTGTAGAACTTGATTTTGATTATGTAACCACAATGATTGGAAAAGAACTTGACCGTTACCAAATAAAAAACATACTTGAAGGGCTTGAAATAAAAATAATAGCAGAAAAAGAAAAAAGTATATTGGTTTCTGTTCCTACTTACCGTGTAGATGTTACCAGACCAGCAGATGTGGTAGAAGAAATCTTGAGAATTTACGGTTACAACAACATAGAAATACCTTCACAAGTTAAATCCGTTCTCACCTACAGACCCAAACCCGACAAAGAAGTAATTACAAATTCTATTGCAAACTTTTTGACAAGTAAAGGTTACCGCGAAATAATGAACAATTCACTCACCGCCTCCGAATACTATAACTCATTAACTACTTATCGTGCCCAAAACTTGGTAATGATAAAAAATCCCCTCAGCAGCGAACTGAATGCAATGAGGCAAACATTGCTTTTTGGTATGTTGGAATCAATAGTTCACAACATAAATCGTCAAAAAAAAGACATAAGGTTTTATGAATTAGGTAATGTTGTTAGGCTTACCAAACCGGAAGATAAATCAAACCTTGATAATTACTCTGAAAATTATAGTTTTGCAATTGCTGTAACCGGCACACGAAATGAAAATATGTGGAATGAAAAACCTGTACAAAATGAATTTTTCGAATTGAAATCACAGGTTGAAAGTATATTGAATAAACTCGGTATTGCAATTCATGAAAAAATTGCCATTTCAGATGATATTTTTGATTTCGGATTGGAATATAAAAACAACAGCACTACCCTTTTCAGATTAGGAAAAGTAAATTCAAAGATTACCAAAAAGTTTGAGATTGAAACACCTGTATTTTATGCCGAAACCAATTTTGAAAACCTTATAAACCGATACAGCGACCACCAAATAAAATTTGAGGATTTGCCCAAATTCCCCGAAGTGCAAAGAGATATTGCTGTATTGATAGACAAACAAATTACATTTAACGATATAGAAAAACTTATCGCTTCTGTAAAATCAAAATTGATAAAAGAAGTATTCTTGTTTGATGTTTACGAAAATGAAGAAAAACTCGGTAAAGGCAAAAAATCTTATGCAGTAAGACTTATCCTTCAAGACAAAAACAAGACACTTAAAGATGAAGAAGCAAATAAAGTTATGTTCAAGATAATCAACAAACTGGAAAAAGAACTTAACGCTTCGGTTCGCAGTTGACACTAAACTAAATGATGAAAAGCTGCTGCCTTTGGAGAACAGCCTCTTTTCATCATTTCCACAAAATTTCCAGCATACTTTGTTATCCTCATAGTTTTTAACATCTTTGCATAACAAAGCAATACTATTTAAAGTGAGTAAAACTTACTTAGCTTTACGTTATCTTTTTCTTTTTTGAAAATTTTGTAAAAGGATTTTGCAGAAAAATTAAAGAAAGAAGTTTAACCCGAAGTTGCTTAACATTAAAAAAATAAAATATCTAACAATTATCATAAAAAAATCACATTTGCATATATATATTTGTATATATAAAAATTATCAATTATTAACTAAAATCTAAACAAAATGAAAAAGTTTGATGTAATAATTATCGGTGCCGGACCGGCAGGTATCGTTACTGCTATAACAGTAAAGAAACAATATACTTCAAAAAGCGTTTTAATTTTAAAGGAAGAAGAAAAAGGATTAATTCCATGTGGGATTCCTTACGTTTTTCACGAACTTGACTCTGTAAATAAAGATATTATGGGCTTAAAACCTTTTATTGATTTGGGAGGCAACGTAATAACTGATAAAGTTATTGAAATTGACAAAAAACAAAAGATTGTTAAAACTGTTTCCGGCTCAGAATTTTCTTACCACAAATTAATATTAGCTACAGGTTCCCATCCTTCAGTTCCCAAATCATTAAAAGGTCATGACCTGAAAAATGTTTTCTTTATAAAAAAAAGTTATAATTATATTAGTAAGCTCGTAGAAGAAATAAAATATAAAAAAAACATCGTTATTATCGGAGGAGGTTTTATTGGGGCTGAAGTAGCAGAACAATTGGCAAAGGATAAAAATAAGACAGTAAGTATTGTTGAAAAAGAAGATTTGTGTTTCACTAAAGCTTTTTCATCTGAACTAAGCGAAATTGCCACAGAACAATTAAAAAAAGCAAACGTAAATGTTTACACCTCAACAAGCGTTCAAGAGATTATTGGAGAAAGTGGTATAGTAAAAAGAGTTAAATTGAATTCTGGTAAAGAACTAGAGGCTGATGCTGTTTTTATTGCAATAGGATATATTCCTAACACAAGCCTTGCAGAAAAAATCGGATTAAGCTTGAATGAATATAAAGCAATTATTGTCGACAATTTCGGACAAACTTCTGTTAAAGATATTTATGCAGTAGGAGATTGTTCGGAAACTTTAGGATTTTTAACAGGAAGGAAAGATAAAATAATGTTAGCTTCTACTGCCGCATCCGAAGCTCGTATTTTAGGTTATAACTTATTCGGGATAAGAATTAGAAATAATTTCACAGGAACTATTGCTGTATTTTCAACTGAGATAAACGAATTGGCAATGGCTTCTGCCGGTGTTAATGATAAAGATATACCTTTGATTAATTTAGAGATAATTTCCGCAAAATTTACAGGAGTTGACCGTCATCCCGGGACATTACCGGGCACATCAACATTGACAGTTAAATTATATGTCTCACCTTCAGACGGCTCTATTTTAGGAGGAGAAGTTTGGGGAGGCAAATCTACCGGAGAAATAATTAACACTATAGCCTTAGCTATTCAAGAAGAATTAACAGTCTTTAAAGTTCTTTCATATCAAATAGGAACACATCCGTTATTAACAAGTGCTCCTACAATGCCAGCATTTATTAAAGCTGCGGAAATAGCGTTATCTAAAATTTATAATGGCAAATAACAATAACACAATAAAATCACAAAACATTTATAAGTTAATATACCATATTTAAAATTTACAGGTTTGTGTCTTGCAAAAAACTTTTCATAAAAATAAAGAGCGAAAACGAAAATGTATTATCTTTGCACATCCAAATATTTTGAGATATGAAAAGGACATTTCAACCGTCGAACAGGAAAAGAAAAAATAAACATGGTTTCAGATCAAGAATGGCTACCAAGAACGGAAGAAAAGTTTTGGCACGCAGAAGAGCTAAAGGAAGGAAAAGACTAACAGTTTCTGACGAATATACTGTTAAATAATACCTTCTAATAATATTTTATCTTTCACTACTGTCTATTAAGGTCATTACGACTTTTTTAGGCAGTATTTTTATTTGATTATATGCTTCCGGAAACTGTTATTTTCATATTACTTTTTTTAATAGGATATTTAGTCAGTCAATTTCTTTACAAGAGATCCAATAAAATTGGGTTAAAAAAACAAATAACCTCTCTTCCACGGTGGGCATCACAATCTAAACCAATACTTGGAGGTGTGACTTTTTACTTCGTTTTGCTTGCCGGATTATTTATATCTGTAGCCTGGTTATCTGATGAATACAACTTCTTAAATGAATTTAACATCATATTATTTTTCTCCGTGACAATTGGTTTTATTATGGGTCTTGCTGACGATTTGTTAAATACAAGTCCTTATTTTAAGTTTATTGTACAATTTGTAATTGCATTAGGCTTTATTCTTTCCGGATATTACATAAACTTTTTTAACAGCTTATTGCTTAATTATTTAACAACTATAATTTGGGTAGTAGGCATAATGAATTCCATAAATATGCTTGACAATATGGATGCTATAACAACATCTGTTTCATTAGCCATTATTTCAGGGATTACGTTTATTTCCATTATAACAGGTAATTTTGAATACGGCATAATTCCTTATGTGATATTACCTGCACTCGTTGCTTTTCTTAATGTAAATTGGCATCCTTCAAAAATGTATATGGGTGACAATGGCAGTCAACTTTTGGGTGCATTATTGGCAGGTACAGGAATCTTTTTTGTTTGGAATCATAACTTCTCACCAAGTGTAAATAAAATTGATACAGTTTTAGCAATAGCCTTTATGTTTATATTGCCCCTTACAGACACAACAACCGTAACGATAAACAGACTTCTCAAAGGAGTTTCTCCATTCAAAGGAGACAGAAACCATACAACACACAATCTAGTATACGCAGGATTAAAAGAGCAAACAGTTGCAATAATATTCATAATTATATCGTTCTTTTCCACAGCAATTTCGGTTGCAATTCTGACAAAAATGTGGACACCAAGCAATTTAGCACGCTTTTTGTTATTGACATTTGTCCTGGTTGTGTTTCTTGCTCTTTACATTAACACAAAAATCAAGCACCATGAAAACAAAAATGCTTAATTCCCTGGAATTTATTTTCAAATTTGCATTATCGGTAATAATTATCCTTTTGATAGGAATAGTTTGGAAATACATAGTTTTTGCTAAAACAGACCTTAGCACAAGCGATAAAGAATTTAAGAAAGAATTTAAAGAAAATTATTCTATTTATGCTGTTCCTATGCCTGACAAATTAATTTTTGCAGGAGAAAAGGTGCCTCTTGAATACTATGATGTGTTCGAAAGCCTTGACCGAGAGTTTTTAGTAAATACTTATTGGCAATCCCAAACAATGCTTTTCATAAAAAGGGCAAACAAATATTTCCCGATAATTGAAAAAATCTTGAAAAAAAACGGTGTACCGGATGATTTCAAATACCTTGCACTTGCCGAAAGCGGTCTTACAAACGCAGTGTCACCCGCAGGAGCAAAAGGATATTGGCAAATGTTGGAATCAACCGCAAAAAAATACGGATTACGCATAAACAAGTATGTGGACGAGCGCTACAATCTTGAAAAATCAACCGAAGCTGCTTGCAAATACTTAAAAGATGCTTATAAAACTTTTGACAATTGGACACTCGCTGCTGCTGCTTATAATGTAGGGATAAATGCTATAAAAAAATCTATGGAAAAACAAGGCGAAACTTCTTATTACAACCTCCACCTGAATAAAGAAACCGCAAGATACGTTTACCGGGTATTGGCAATTAAATACATATTGGAAAATCCCGAAAAATTCGGCTTCCATTTTCGTAAAAAAGACTTATACCACTATCCTGCATACAAAATAGTAAAGGTTGATTCTTCAATACAAGATTTATCTGCTTTTGCCCACCAAATGGGAACCAATCTAAAGGTTTTAAAAGACTTAAATCCTTGGCTTATCTCTGACAAACTGATTTTTACGGACAGCATAGGATATGAAATAAAAATACCAAAAACCAGAATGTTTTTCGCCGAAAACAAGCACTTAAAACAAACCTCAATCAATAACAACGACACAACAACATCTTCATCGTCAGCCCCTGCAATAAACACTGTTGCATCCGATTCTATTTCATTAACCAAAGACAGCCTGTTGATGAACTAGTATGAAACAAAAACAGTCTTATATTAAGATAATTGGAGCAAGGGAACACAACCTCAAAAACATAAATGTAAAAATACCACACCATAAATTTACCGTAATAACAGGAGTTAGCGGCAGCGGTAAATCTTCATTGGCTTTTGATACAATAAATGCCGAAGGACAACGCCGCTATATAGAAACATTTTCGGCTTATGCTCGCAACTTTCTCGGCTCTTATAAAAGACCGGATGTAGATATCATCGAAGGATTAAGCCCCGTTATTGCCATAGAACAAAAAACAATATCCAAAAATCCCCGATCCACAGTCGGCACCATTACCGAAATTTACGACTTTTTCCGCCTTCTCTATGCACGTATCGGTAGGGCTTATTCATATGCCACAGGCAAAGAAATGATAAGATACATAGATGATGATATTTTCAACTTAATACTGAAAAAATACAGTGGCAAAAAAGTTTTCATACTTGCACCTTATGTTCGTGGACGTAAAGGACACTATAAAGAATTATTCTCCCGCTTTCTGTCAAGCGGACACCTATATGCCCGTGTAGACGGTGAGATAAAAGAAATATCGAGGAATTTCCAAGTTGACCGTTACAAAACACACTTTATTGAGTTAGTAATAGACAAAATCAGGATAAAAGAAGAGAACGGAAAAAGGATAAAAGAATCAATAAAAACCGCACTGAAACAAGGCAAAGACACTTTGATGGTTGTGGAAGACGGACAAAAAGACGGTGAATACTTCAGCAAAAAATATGTTTGCCCCGATACAGGCATTTCATACGATGAGCCTGCACCTTACAGTTTTTCGTTCAATTCACCGCAAGGCTCTTGTCCCAAGTGCCACGGCATAGGTTATGTGATAGAAGCCGATTTAGACAAAATTATTCCCGACAAAAACCTATCCATAAGAAAAGGTGCCATAAAACCGCTCGGTAGGTTTTCAAATTCACTTATATTCTTGCAAATTGAAGCTATTGGGAAAAAATACGGCTTTACGCTCGATACCCCTGTAAAAGACATTCCCAGAGAAGCAATAGACATCATTCTTTACGGCTCTCCCGAACCAGTTAAACTAACAAACACACCAATCGGCATATCATCATACTACTTATCATTTGACGGTGTAATTCCATACATAGAAAACAATCTAGACAAATATTCCGGCAGCCGCAAAAAACTTTTCATTGAAGAATTCTTTGTAAAGAAAACCTGTCCGGTGTGTAATGGAAGCAGGCTAAAAAAGGAAAGTTTACATTTCAAGATAGACAGCAAATCTATTGTGGATATTGCAAATATGGATTTGGAAAAACTTTATGAATGGACAGAAAAACTACCTGATAAATTATCTCCCGCCGAACAAAAAATAGCAAGAGATACCTTGAAAGAAATTAAGAAGCGGATAAAATTCCTACTCGATGTCGGTCTCGGTTATTTGTCTCTAAACCGTCCCTCATACTCTCTATCGGGCGGTGAAAGCCAACGCATCAGGCTTGCAACACAAATAGGCTCACAACTTGTAAATGTCCTATACATTTTTGACGAGCCAAGCATCGGACTTCACCAACAAGACAACGAAAGACTAATAAACTCACTGAAAAGTCTGCGTGACCTGAAAAATACTATTATCGTTGTGGAACATGATGAAGAAATAATGCGAAATGCAGACTACATCATAGACATTGGTCCGGGTGCAGGCAAGCACGGCGGCGAAATTCTTGCAGCGTTACCTACAAAAGATTTTTTGAAAACAAATACCGTTACCGCCCAATATTTAAATGGAAAGAAAAAAATTACTGTGCCTAATCAACGGAGACAAGGCAACGGGAAAGAAATAAAAATAATTGGTGCCAAAGGTCACAACTTGAAAAATATAGATGTAAGCATTCCACTCGGAAAATTTATTGCAGTTACAGGTGTAAGCGGCAGTGGTAAATCATCACTTATCAATGAAACATTATATCCAGCACTTAAGAAACACCTTTACAAATCTCGGGCATTCCCTCTTGAATATGACAAAATCGAAGGTCTTGAGCACATAAACAAAGTAATAAATGTCGACCAATCCCCTATAGGACACTCACCAAGGTCAAATCCCGCAACATACATTGGCGTTTTTACAGACATACGCAATTTATTCGCATCACTTCCCGAAGCCAAAATCCGAGGTTTCAAGCCAAACCGCTTTTCATTCAATGTAAAAGGCGGCAGGTGCGAAGAGTGCAAGGGTACCGGCACCAAGACTATTGAAATGAACTTTTTGCCCGATGTTTATGTAACCTGTCCGGTATGTCGCGGCAAAAGATATAATGACGAAACACTTAAAGTTACTTACCACGGCTACAACATAAACGATGTGCTAAACATGACCGTAAACAAAGCCCTCAAAGTATTTGAAAACATTCCTCCCGTTTACAACAAACTCAAAGTTCTTCAAAATGTGGGGCTGGGCTACTTACAATTGGGACAATCTTCGCTTACCCTTTCTGGTGGAGAAGCTCAACGGGTAAAACTTGCTGCCGAACTCTCTAAAAAAGCTACCGGAAAAACCCTCTACATACTTGATGAACCAACCACAGGGTTGCATTTCGAAGACATAAAAATCCTTCTGAAAGTCATAAACTACATTGTTGACCAAGGCAATACCATAATAGTAATCGAACACAACCTTGATATAATAAAATCCGCAGACTGGGTAATTGATTTAGGTCCCGGTGGCGGTATACACGGTGGCAAACTTGTTGCAGAAGGCACTCCCGAAGATGTTGCATTTAATCCGAAATCAGTAACAGGAAGATACCTAAAAAGGCTTTTGAGTTAAAAAATATAATTTTTTAAACTCAATTTTCATGCTTCAAATAAAAAATTGTAACTTTATTACGGTGAAAAATAAAATCTGTTATGAGAAAAATTATACCATTAGTTGTTCTTTGTTTGTTGTTTTTTTCAAAATTACAAGCACAAAATAATGTAGGTATTGGAACCACAACACCGGATTCTTCTGCTATTCTTGATATAACATCTGCTAACAAAGGTCTTTTAATTCCAAGAGTGACATTAAATGACCATACAACACCCGCTCCTGTTACAAACCCGGCTACGGGTTTATTAATTTATAATGCTAACGGTACCGAACCTCATGGTTTTTGGTACTGGGACGGAACAGAATGGGTACAAGTAGGAGCAGGTTCTAACACCGGAGGAGGTACCCTGGATGATGCTTATAATTTTGGAGGTCCGGGAGCTGGAAGGACTATTACGGCAGATAACGGCGCCGTGGAAATTGATATGACAACTTCGGCATCCAATATGGAAGCTTTACTGGTAACCGCAGCTAATGGTACATCTTCCAATCCGAGTACAGGAATACATGTGGTAAACTCCGGCATTGGCGGAAGTATATATGCAGAAAACACAAATTCTGCAAATCCTTACAATACAATAGAAGCATCAACAAACAGTACTAATGCATACACTTCTGCCGTAGCAGGTTATTATGACGGCACTAATCAAGGTGTAGGCGTATATGGAAGTGTGTATGACCAAAACTCATCAGGTCCGGCAGGTGTTTTCGGTATAAATAACAGAACAAACGGTGGTGCAGGAGTTTGGGGACAAGGGTTCAACGGTTTGGTAGGAGAAACTAATTATAGCGGTGGTGTTGGTATTTGGGGTGAAAATTACCACTCACAAGGTTCGGGAGAAGGTAGCGGTGTAACAGGTGACGGTTCTATCGGTGTATGGGGGCAAACAAGTGACGGACCTGCAGGAGTAAAAGGTGTAAATGCTCGTACTGACGGCGGGCATGGAGTTTGGGGAGTAGGTGTAAATGGTGTGGTTGGCGAAAGTTCTTATACTGATGGCTATGGTGTTTGGGGCTCAAACAGTGCTTCTTCCGATCCGGGTGTCGGTGTCGCAGGTGTTGGAGTTACAGGCGTGGCAGGTCAAAGCACAAATTTAAATTTGAGTTACGGTGTTTATTCTTTTGATGATGGTGGTATTGCTCAAAATTTGGATGTTGGTGGCAATTTTTATGCAGGTGGCACAAAAAATTTCAGGATAGATAATCCGAACGACCCTGAACACAAATTTTTGGTCCATTTCTCCATTGAATCCAATGAAGTTTTGAATGTTTACAGGGGCACGGCAACACTTGATCAAAACGGTGAAGCCGTAGTTACTCTTCCCGATTATTTTATGAAGATAAACAAAAACTTTTCTTACAACCTTACTCCTGTTGGTTCACCTGCACCAAATATTTATATTAAACAAAAAATTCAAAACGGAAAATTCATAATTGCAGGAGGGAATCCGGAACAAGAAATAGACTGGGTGGTATATGCCGAAAGAAATGATAAATACCTGCAAGCACATCCTGAATTAAGGGAAACCCAACCTAAAAAAACAGGTAAATACAAAGGTAAATATGTCCATCCCGAAGTATGGGGACAACCAAAAGAAAAATCCATTCTGTATAAAAAGCCATTAAAAGTACTCGACGCTAAACAAAATTTAATGAAAAAGCCTGAATCGGTAAACGGTAAAAAATTCCACAAGAACAAGTAAACAATGAAAAAGGTTATACCGTTTTATATTTTGTTTGTCATTATCACAACATTCCCTGCCAAATTATGGGGACAATCGGTTTTTTATAATAACGGTAACACTGTTTTTTTGTCACAAGGTGCCCTTGTCTCAGTTAACGGCAATGCCGAGAACTCATCAGGGCAATTGATTAACAACGGGAATCTATACCTTAACGGCAACTTTACAAACAATGATTCGGTAAGGGGAAATGGTTATTATATGCTTTCGGGTAATTGGATAAATAATGCTCTGTTTATACACGATACATCTACGGTTTTCTTAACCGGAAGTGACCAAAACATCGGTGGAAGTTCACAAACAACTTTTTATAATCTCACACTTCAAGGTACGGGAATAAAACATTTGCAGATAAATGCTTTTGTGGATAATATCTTGAACCTCACATCTTTGGAGCTTGCAGCAGACTCATTTGTTATTAGAGTCAATAACACCGATACATCTGCTATTCACAGAACAAGTGGTTTTGTAAGCACTTTAAATAACGGATACCTTACACGTAAAACAAACCAAAATGCAGAATATAATTTCCCTGTAGGTTCTTCTGTAAATCAAACGAGGTACAGACCAATATTTATTAAACCGGATAATAGTAATCCAAACATTTTTTCTGTAAGTTTTATCAATCATGATGCTAACAATGACGGATTTGACAGATCATTAATAGATTCAACACTTTGTGGAGCTGAACCGGATTTTTATCATTTGATAAAAAGAGATTCAGGCAATACGAGTGCACAACTAACTTTCTTTTATGACCAGTCCGCAGACGGATACTGGGACGGCTTAGCCAATTGGCAAATAAATCATTGGGCTGAAATTGATTCAACAGTTTTACAAACGGGTAGCCCTTTTAACAAAATTAAAACTCCAAGCATAAGTAATTTTAATTATGAACCATTTATTTTAACAGTTTCTGCACCAATTGTTGAGTTAGGAGACGATACTGCATTCTGTTCAGGAAGTTTCTTAACACTTAATGCCGGCAGCGGCTACAATTCATACCTTTGGAATACCGGAGAAACTACACAAACGATACAAGTTGATTCCGCAGGGGTGTATTCTGTAACTGTCACATTGAATTCTTGTAGTGCAACCGATAACATAAAAGTTTCAGAACATATAATTGACTATACACTTACCGGAGATTCGGTAATTTGTGCCGGAGACACTGCAAACATTACAGTAACTACAACAGCAGATTTTGTTTGGAGTACTGGTGATACAACGAGTACAATTTCAGTAAATCCTCTATCAACTACAACTTATTATGTTACTATTAGCGATACAGCTTGCTCAATGACAGACAGTTTTACCGTATATATCTCACCTGCACCAATAGTAGATGCAGGGCAAGATCAAAATATTTGCGTCGGTGATTCTGCACTCCTAACTGCTACAGGACAAGGCAGTCTTTTATGGAATACAGGCGACACAACTTCTACAATAACCGTAACTCCTGACACTAACACTATTTATTATGTTACAGTAACATCAGTGAGCGGCTGCAGTGCTTATGATTCGGTTACGATAAATGTTCTTCCGCCACCTGTCGCAACAGTATCAAGTGACACAACAATTTGCCAAGGAGAATCCGTACAACTTTCGGCTTCTGGCGGAACAAGTTATCATTGGGAGCCTTCTTCATTACTTTCAAATCCGGATATACAAAATCCGATTGCTACCCCAACAAGCACAACTACATTTACCGTTACAGTTTCAAATAGTGCTTGTTCCGATACAGCATCGGTAACAGTTTATATATTACCCTCACCAACTGTTGATGCCGGAGATGATGTGGAAATCTGTTCCGGTGATAGTACTACTTTGTCGGCAACAGGGAACGGTACATTTTTATGGAGCACGGGAGATGCCTCTCAAACAATAACAGTTTCACCTGTTACATCAACAACCTATATCGTTACGGTAACAAATGATAACGGCTGTACTGCCAGTGACAGCGTTACAGTAACTGTACAGCAAACTCCGGTTGCTGATGCGGGACAAGATGTAGCTATATGTGCTGGGCAAACTGTACAATTAAATGCTTCGGGAGGTAATTCTTATTCGTGGCAACCAGTTGGTTCATTGAGTAATCCGACAATACCCGATCCTGTAGCTTCACCTTCTTTTACTACAACCTACTATGTAACTGTGAGTAACGGACAGTGTCAAGATGTTGATTCCGTAACCGTTACTGTATTCCCGTTACCTAATATTTACGCGGGTGAAGATACAACAATAACATCAGGACAGTCAATACAACTTAACGCCACTACAAATGCCACTTCACCGTCATTTTTATGGCAACCGGAAACATTTTTAAGTAATAATACTATCCCAAATCCTGTGGCAACACCTGCATATACTATTACATATACAGTAATAGTTACGGACATACACGGATGCAGTGCTTCCGACACAATTACAATAACAGTTATAAGCAAAGAGTCTCAAAACCTTGTTATTTACAACACATTTACACCAAACGGAGACGGCATAAATGATACTTGGCATATTGAAGGCATTGAAAATTACCCTGACAACTTTGTTCAAATTTACAATCGCGACGGGATGAAAGTTTATGAAAAGCACGGATACAATAATGAATGGGATGGGAAATATTATGGAAATGATTTGCCTGCAGCCACTTACTATTACATTTTAGATTTGGGAGACGGTTCGGATGTTTTGAAAGGACATATAACCATAATAAGATAAATTCTTGGTATGAAGAGAAAAATTTACATATTCATATTGATAATTTTTGCATTTACGGCCATAAAAGCACAACAACTACCACAATTGAGTCAATACCAACTTGATGATATAATTTTTAATCCTGCTGCACTCGGGACAAAAACAAGCGATCGTATAGTATTACACCATAGAAGTCAATGGCTTGGATTTGAAGGTGCTCCAATTACCCAGTTTATATCATACAATGGTTCTTTCAAAGAAAACATGGGATTAGGCGGTTATATAATGAACGACATAACAGGACCCACAAGAAGACTCTCTTTTAATGCAGGATATGCTTACAATTTCAGGGTTACAAAAAAGATGAAACTTTCTCTCGGACTTATGGCATCTGTTATGCAATACGGGATAGACGGCAATAAAGTTACTCTATATCAAAGTGAAGACCCATCTATTTACCAAGGCTATTCCGACAGAAGTTGGAAACCCGATGTCTCTATCGGAAGTTATATTTACACAGATGATTTTTTTGCAGGTCTTTCCGTTATGCAACTATTTGTTTC
>JALTDM010000003.1 GCA_027074135.1 Bacteroidales bacterium | reverse complement strand
ATAGTCTCATATTTTTATCACAAAGAAAAAGAAAAAAATTCCGACGCAAAAAAAGACGAATTTCGTTATCCTGGGCCAAAACCTCACACCAAAGAACAAGCAATCTTAATGCTTGCCGATGCCTCAGAAGCAGCAACTCACGGAATGGATAATCTGGACAGGGACAAAATTGAAAAAATAGTAAAAAGTATAATTAAAGACCGCATAGATGACGGCCAATTAGACCAATCCGAACTTACATTGGGAGAACTAAAAGAAGTAACTGATTCCTTTATCAAGTCCCTTATAAACTTTTACCATAAAAGGGAGGCCTACCCAACGGAAGAAAATGCTAAAAGTTGAATTCTCTAATAAGACAAGGAAATATGAAGTAAACGAAAAACTCTTAACTTCACTGATACGAAAAATATCGCATTTTACGGGTGAAGATTACGGTATAGTAAGTATTTCATTTGTTGGGGAAAAGCGGATACGGAATATAAACAAAAAATTCAGGGGAATAGACAAACCGACCAATGTTATCTCCTTTCCGTTTATGGACTCTTTCGGTAAAATAAAAATAATAGGCGATATTATTATATGCCTTCAAATTGCAAAAAAACAAGCTAAAAAAGAGGGAAATAATTTCACGGACTATGTGGCATTTCTCCTAATCCATGCTTTTTTACACCTTTTGGGTTATGACCATATAGAGGAAAAAGATAGAGTAATAATGGAAAAGAAAGAAGAAGAAATTTTCCATAAAATTCATATTACTAATTTTTTAAAGGAGGCTGGTAAATAGATGAACCCATCAAGTTGGGGATATATTATATTTGAATTCGTTTTACTTGTCACGTTTTCTGCCTTTTTCTCCGGAATGGAAGCTGCTTTGCTTTCTGTTTCAAGGATAAAGCTTGAATCTATGGCATCCAAAGGTTCAAAAATTGCCGGAAAAATTTTAGATTTTAAAAAAAACCCGGAAAGATTCATAAGCCCGATTGTATTGGGAAATAATTTTGCCAACATACTCGCTTCTGTATTAGCTACATACTTCAGTGTAATGCTTGCCAAGACGCACAATCTTTCTACTTCAACCTCACTGATAATAACAACGATGATTCTTACGGTGGTAATCGTTATATTTGGCGAGGTAATACCAAAAAGTGTTGCTGCATATAACCCTGAAAAATTTTCAATATCATTTTTCTATATATTTTATTTTTT
>JALTDM010000002.1 GCA_027074135.1 Bacteroidales bacterium | reverse complement strand
CGTTGGTTATATGAATTGCATAATTTTCATCGGTTATGTTTTGACCTGCAGAGCCTGACGGAGAAACAACAAACGAAAGGGTTCCGTTGTTTCCGAATCTGATTTGAGATGAATATCCGTTGGTGATATACTTTGCTCTTCCGTTTTCATAATTCCAATTGTATCCGATAACTTTAGTACCGCCATTGTGTATTACAAACCTGTCGCCTATTTGTACGGCTTCTTTTGGGTCGTCCGTACCTATTCCTACTCTGCCGTTGCCTTTTACAACCAATGCATTGTAGGTTGCGCTGTTTCTAGCTTTGAATATATAACCGTCAGGGTTGTTTATGGTTGTAACAAGCAAACCGTTTTGTCCCGATGTGAATATACCGACTTTTGACTCTTCTGTTATGTTTGTTATTTTTCCTATTTTCAGGTTGTTTTCGGTGCTTATTTGCATGCAGGTGTTGCCGGAGTTGCGAAAACTTATGCTGCCTTGTTCTTGGAGGTTTATTGCGGCACTGTTGTTTCTTACTTCTATGAGTAGTCCGTCGGTAGCACTCGTGCCTGTGGCGTTGTTGGTCAGTTGAATGGCACCGTAAGAGGCAGGTGTAATATTATGACCGACTATTAATGACTTGTTATCTTTTTGTGCGTCTTTGTGTGAAGAAACTTGTGTTGTAGAAATCCCTCCTCCCGAATTACCTCCGCCGCTTGTTCCTGTGCCGTGCACATGCAGCGTATGAGCGGGATTCATAATGCCTAT
Organism: Bacteroidales bacterium; assembly: GCA_027074135.1. Taxonomy (GTDB): domain Bacteria; phylum Bacteroidota; class Bacteroidia; order Bacteroidales; family JALTDM01; genus JALTDM01. The sequence goes on along the minus strand of JALTDM010000002.1, from coordinate 3,789 downwards.
ACCTACATATCCGTTGTTTTTTATGACTGCTCTGTTTGTAGCATTAGTTTTAAATATTAGGTCTGCGTTTTCTTGTTGGTTAAGGATGGCGTTTATTCCGTTTAGTCCTACCAGAAATCCGTCTGTAGCTGAAAATCCTGTAAGGGTGGTGTTTGCCACTTGCATGAAAACTTTAGGGTTATTTGCTTGTTTTTTTACTAAAAGCAGATTATAAGAAGGTGTCAAATCATCGCCAAGTGTCACTCCATTCCTGTGATACAAATAACCGTTATAATCTGCATCACTGCTTCCGATTGCAAGTTGGGAAAACACTTTTGTGTTAGTTGATAAAATAAAAATTAAAAAGAAAATAACTGAAAATGTTGCTCTAATGCTTGAATGCTTGAATGCTTGAATTTGTATTCATAATTCAAAATTTTGAGTTGCAATTTAGTCCAATTTTTTTATATGACAAAGTTTTTAATAAATTAATCTGTGATAAATCTGCCTTAAATTGTAACTCTGGTCTTTTTGTGATATCATTGCAAAATATTAACCAAACTATAGTGACTAAGAACGGTAAAAATTATCCCAAATTACGCAATAGCGAGTCCCATAACTTATTAACTTCAGGCAAACAAGTGCTTTAGCAAAATCTGTCCTTTACAAAAAAGGTAAAATAAATTTCCTTCTTAATTTTTAGCTTTAGCCACAGAAATTTAATCACGATTTAATTTTCTAATGCGTAATTTGGTAATTTGGGATTATTTCTTTTTGAGAATGCTTGATGAATAGATAAAATCATCGAGTTCTTTGCAGCCGGAATTTAGCAATTGGTCTTTGTTACCTTGCCATTTTTTCAAGCCTTTGTAAATAAAAATAATGTTGTCGCCTATTTCCATCATAGAGCTGAGGTCGTGAGTATTTATTACTGTGGTTATATTGTATTCATAAGTGATGCCGGCTATAAGTTCGTCTATTACTTTTGCTGTTTTTGGGTCCAGACCGGAATTTGGCTCGTCACAGAATAAATATTTTGGATTCAGTACGATAGCCCTGGCAATTGCCACCCTTTTTTGCATGCCTCCGCTTATTTCGGAAGGGTAGAGGTGATTTACATTTTCTAAGTTTACCCTTTTTAAGAAGTATTCTGCTTTCTCCACTCGCTCGGCATAACTAAGGTCAGTAAACATTTCAAGCGGGAACATAACATTTTCCAGTACGGTATATGAGTCGAACAGTGCCCCACCTTGAAAGACCATACCTATTTCGCGTCGTATTTCCTTTTTTTCTTTCGGGGACATTTTTACTAAATCACGCCCGTGAAGTAAGATTTGACCACTGTCAACTTTGTGGATTCCCACTATTGATTTAAGCAATACGGTTTTTCCCGAACCGCTTTGTCCAATAATCAAATTAACCTTGCCTGTTTCAAAAGTGGCTGTAATGCCTTTTAGAATTTCTTTGCCGTCAAAAGATTTATGCAGGTCAATTACTTCAATCATGACAGTAAAATTTGTGTTACTAGCAGGTTGGCAACCAAAATGGCAATACTGGAATAAACAACGGCTTTGGTACTGGAACGGCCGACCTCAAGTGCACCTCCTGTAGTAAAATAACCATAATATGATGAAATAGAGACTATAAGAAATGCAAAAATAGATGACTTAATAAGGGAATATGTAACATAAAAAGGTTGAAAAGCATAATGAACCCCGTATATAAAATTTTCACTGTTTACTATATGTGATGCTACAGATACAACAAAATAACCTCCGGAAATGCCGAAAAACATACTTAATACCACCAAAATCGGAACTATAAAAACAAAAGCCACAATTTTGGGCAATACAAGGAACGCTGCAGAATTTATCCCCATGATTTCAAGGGCTTCAATTTGTTCGGTAACTTTCATTGTTCCTATTTCCGATGCAATATTTGAACCTACCTTACCGGCAAGAATCAAGCAGAGCATTGTTGATGAAAATTCCAGGATGATACTGTCTCTTGTTGTTAATCCTACCATATAAGTAGGTATGAGCGGATTGGTAATGTTATATGCAGTTTGAAGGGAAATAACACCACCGGAAAAAATAGAAATAATTACTACAATACCGAGTGAGTTTATTCCGAGTTTTTCAAATTCTAAAAATAACTGACGGATGTATATACGCCATTTTTCGGGTTTGCTGAAAACTTTTCCAAGAAACCAAATATATCTTCCGGTATTATAAAGAAACTCTAACATATTAAGTTATGATGATTTTATCATCAATTTATAAAATCTGAATATATATGCTTTAAGAACAAGGTAAAATAATGTAAATAATACCCACAATATTAATATCCAGGTTATTGTGCGAAATTCTTTTCCCACTGTTAAAAAAACAAAAAATAAAGATAAGCCCAGCCCCATAATAATAGAAATGAGAACTATCTTTTTCCAAGGAGGATTCTTATAATTTTGCAGTTCTTCGTCATCCATGAGTAATATTTTTTTATATTGCCATGAAACTGAAAAAATCAACAAGATTGCTAATATTAATGATACTCCTATATACATTCCAACGTTTTTTGTTAAGGTGAAAAACTCTAACCCTTTCGTAATATAAAACAAAATGGCATCCACTATTAGGAAAAAGATAAATAATTCAGTAATTGATTTTAAATATACTTTTGATTTATTCATAATTATTTAATTTTTCTTATTAATACAATGTAAACAGGAAAATGATCGCTGTAACCACCCATAAAATTATCTCCAACGTATGTCCTGAATGGATAACCTGCAAATTTACCGTCTTTTTGTTTTAAAAATTCTTTATTAAAAACTCTTGCTTTGAAAAATTTCCATCCGTTTAAATCATTTTTGTTTTTCATCAACATATTAGGTGTTACAAACATATTGTCAAACAGATCCCAATTATCATGGTAAGCTAAACTGCCAATACCTTCTTTAAATAGTTTTTCAAATGGATTATAAACATCATTTGGTCCTACTTCAGATTTTATGCCTTTTGAATGAAGATATTTTTTTATACTTTTACTTATAGGGTCATCGTTCAGGTCACCCATTAATACAATTTTTATATTTGGATTATCCTTTTTCAATGAGTCTATTAAATGGTATGCTAATTTTGCTGCAGCAATTCGGAATGGTAAACTTCGTTTTTCTCCGCCATATCTCGATGGCCAGTGATTTACAATGAACGCAAAATGTTCTCCCATAAGTTTTCCTGTTACTACAAGTTGACTACGGGTGTGGAAATTTGGTTTGTCTTTTATTTTTAGTGGTACTTGCTTGGAGTGTTCAACTTTAAAAACTTTAGGATTGTATAATAATGCAACATCAATTCCTCGATGGTCGGGAGATTCGTAATGTATTATTTTATAATTTCTGGATTTAAGTAAAGAGTCTTTTACAATATCTTCCAACACACTTTTATGTTCTACTTCTGAAACACCGAGTACTGATAGTCCCTTAATTCCAAATTTTTTATCTACAGCTATTTTTGAAATAGCATAAGCCATATGATGTATTTTATGCCAGTATCTTTTTGAGTTCCAGTGTTTTTTGCCTTCCGGAGTGAATTCATCGTCTCCCGGATTGTGCGGGTCGTTAATTGTATCGAATAAATTTTCCAGATTGTAAAAACCTACTGCAAGTGCTTCTACTTTTTGGGAGTTAGCTTTAAATCCCAAAGAAATTATTAGCAAAAGAAATAAAAGAATTTATTTTTTCATGATATAAATTTTATGGATACAAATGTACAAAAAAATAAATGTTTACGGTTTGTATATTTATTTCAA
>JALTDM010000001.1 GCA_027074135.1 Bacteroidales bacterium | reverse complement strand
GGGCGTTTTGCAATTCACACTACGCGCAAACGTATGATAGGTGTTCAAAGGCAATTAAAAAACGAAGGAAAGGATTACAGAGCGTTTGAAATACTTAACCTCGGCAAATACGAACGGCAATTTTTTATGGACAACCTTACCAACGGCAGTTTGGAGAAAAAAGAGGAAATTTACGTTAATCTTATTTTGGAAGCCTACAAAGCGAAACGAATTCAAGGCTACAAAACATTACACGGAAGCAAAGCGGGGAGATTTGTGCATGTCGGTCCGTTAGACGTTCCCGTAACTCAAAGCCGCTTGCTAGAAATTTTTGAAGAATGCCGCGAAAAACTTTTCACGCAAGTTGACGTACTCGGATTCGAGTTTGAAATGGGACTAACGCCTCAATTTATTCAAGAACTAAGGGAAAAAGGCGTTGCAATAACGCTTAAATACATTCCGAAAGACGTTTTTGACAAGCGTGCCGTCGAAAAAGGACAAGTAAGATTTTACGACGTCGCTTACTTAAACGCCAAAATACAGAAGCTCCAAAACAATACGATAAAAGTCGAGATTACTGATTTTGTTACGCATTACACACAAGACGATATAGAAGATATTCAAAAACAAATGAGAAGCGGAAGCAAGGTAGTAATAGAAAACGGACAAATCGTCAAAATCACAAAAGATAAAAACGGCATTATTAATAGGGAAATTTTAACTGAAAACTGGTACGACTGGATTGATTACTGGGCAATAGATTTTAACTACGAGAACAAAGAAGAAACAATCCGCGTTCGCAACGAAAAAGGAGAAATAAAAGGGAAATGGACAGGGAACTACATTTTTGAAAACGAATGGCAAAGTTTCCGTACAAAGAAAAATTCAACATTAGAATTTACAAGCGCCCTGCACGAATACAAAAAGGAAGGCAAATACAAAATAATGGTAAAAGTCGTCGATATTTTGGGAATTGACACAAGTAAAATAATAGAAATTGAAATTTAAAATTAATTTCAAAATAAGAGAAGAAAAGGAAAAATAGATGATTGAATGAAAAGCTCAAAAGACGTAGAGTCACAATTTATCGGTACATCATTCATATTCGCGGCTTGCTGCGATATGAACTTTGCGAAAATTCTCTGCGTTCTCTGCGTGGAAAAGGGATGTAGTTCCACGCAAAGACCGCAAAGATTTTTTCGCAGAGGGAAAAATGAAGAGGTAATAATAAAT